>NZ_BAAHNO010000011.1:65281-119351 GCF_054656615.1 Arthrobacter sp. AD-310
CGCCGAAGCCGCCACCAAATACTAAAACCCCATCACCCGGGACACCCCCGGCCCCGAAGTAACAGACCACCCCGCCACGGCACCACCCGCGGCGGGGTGACCTGTGTTAAGGGCCCCTTTTGCACATAGCGTCCAAGGCCTCTGGCGGGGGCACGGGGGTGCTCCTAGGCTCGCTCCATGAACACTTTTGCAGGCATTCCCCCGGAGGCTTTCCGGTTTTACGAGGAGCTTGAAGAGAACAATAACCGTGACTGGTGGCTGGCGAACAAGGCCACCTATGATGCCGCAGTGAAGGAGCCGCTCTCACAGCTGCTGGCGGAGCTTGAACCCGAATTCGGCCCGGCCAAACTGTTCCGCCCGAACCGGGATATCCGGTTCTCCCAGGACAAGTCGCCCTACAAGACCGCGCAGGGTGCCTTCGCAGCCCGGCAGGAGGGCGTGGGGTTCTACCTCCAGGTCAGTGCCGACGGCCTTCTGGTGGGCGGGGGCTACCATTCCCACACTCCCGCGCAACTGGCACGATTCCGCGCCTCGGCGGACGCCTCTGCCAGCGGGGCAGCACTGCAGGACATCGTTGACTCAGTGGCCGCTGCCGGGTTCGCCATCGAAGGCGAGAAACTCAAGACGGTCCCGCGCGGCTACGACAAGGACCATCCCCGTGCCGAGCTGCTCAAGCACAAATCCCTGTCCGCCGGGGTTGAGCTGGGCCAGCCGGCGTGGGTGGCAACACCACAGGCACGGGAGGAGATTGCGGGCCGGTGGCGGCAGCTGCGTCCTCTGGTGGAGTGGGTAGGCCGGTACGCTGCCCCCTGATGGGCAGGGCTGTACGGCGGCCGTCCGGGGGCCCTCAGGCGTCCTGCGCCGCCGCTCCTGCAGCCGCGAGCCTGGTTTCAAGGTTGTTGAAGAAGACCGTCAGCATCAGCTCGAACGCCTTTGTGGCCGCCTCCGGTTCGTTCATCACCACAAAGTCGAACTGCAGCCCGTAAAACGTGGAGGTGAAGAGGCGGGCATCCGTGTTCGCGTACTCCTCCGGGATGCCCTGCACCATCAGCCAGTCGCGTGTCTTGTGGTGGAGCATGCGGAAGTGCTCCTGGGACGTACCCCGCGGCTCTGCCGCCACAATGTCCTGGGCTGTGGCTTCGAATTCGAGCCGGGTCAGGTGGCGGTTCCGCTGGGCCATGGTCCACTGCCAGGAGTCGAGCAGGAAGTCCCGCCACGCTGTCCGGTCAATATCGTGGACGTCGGTGTTCCGCATCCGGTCCAGCCGGGACTCGATGGAAACCACGATCTCGTTGATCAGCTGGTCGCGGTTGCCAAAGTGGTACACCAGCACGTAAGAGCTCATCCCCAGGCCCTCCGCGAGGCTGCGGAAGGTCAGCTCCGCCAGGGTCTTGTCCATCAGGTAGTCGAGGATGGCACTGAGCAGCTCGGCTTTTCGTTCGGGTCGTGTCGGGCGTGCCATAAGTCCATCCTAGGAGCCTGCTCCGCCCGGAGCAGAGTCTGGCCCCGAGCATGCGAATGCCCGCCCGGAACGGGCCCGGGCGGGCATTCGGCAGAGGGCGTCAGGCGCGGCTGCGCTCCTGGTCCTCGATTGCGTCGGCTTCAGCGGCGTTGCCGTTTACTGCCGTGCTGGCGGCAGCGAACCGTTCGTTGAGCCGGGAGTGGCGCTGCCCGTACGCGAAGTAGATGGCCAGGCCGAGGGCGAGCCAAATCGCGAAGAAGATCCAGGTCTCCACGGCCAGGTTTGTCATCAGGTAGAGGCACAGGAGCGCGGAAACGACCGGCAGGACCTTGCCGAACGGGACGCGGAAGGCGGGCTTGAGGTCCGGCCGCTTCTTGCGCAGCACCAGGATTCCCAGGCTGACCACCACGAAGGCGGACAGGGTGCCGATGTTGATCATTTCCTCGAGCAGGTCAACGTTGGTGAGCCCGGCGACCACCGCTACGGCTGCACCACAGATGATCTGCAGGCGGGCCGGCGTCGCATGCTTGTCGCTGGTCCGGGACAGGGCCCGGGGCAGGAGGCCGTCGCGGCTCATGGCCAGGACAACGCGGGACAGGCCCATCAGCAGCACCATAATGACGGTGGTCAACCCGATCAGCGAGCCGAACGCGATGATTTTCGCGGCGGACGTGTCGCCGACGGCCTCAAAAGCCGTGGTGAGCGTCGGGTTCTCGGCCTCGGCAAGCTGGGTGTAGGACACCATGCCGGTGAGGGCCAGCGACACCAGGATGTAGAGCAGGGTCACGAGGGCCAGGCCGCCGAAGATACCGCGCGGCAGCGTTTTCTGCGGGTTTTTGACCTCTTCGGCAGAGGTGGCGACGACGTCGAAACCAATGAACGCGAAGAACACCAGTGCCGCGCCGGCAAAGATGCCCAAGGTGCCATACTGGGCCGGCGCCGCGCCTGTGAGGAAGCCGAAGAAGGACTGCTTGAGGACATCGGCTGCGCCCGTGCCGCCGGTCGGCTCCGCTGCCGGAACGAACGGCGCGTAGTTTTCGACCTTCACGTAGGTGAAGCCCACCACGATCACGAACAGGACGACGCCGATCTTGATCAGGGTGAAGATGTTGCCAACCCGGGCCGAGAGCTTGGTGCCGAGGACCAGCAGCACGGTGAAGACCGCAACGATCAGGAACGCACCCCAGTAGAGGTCGATGCCGCCCAGCGAGACGGCCGGCGGGATATCCGCCCCCATCAGCGCGAACACCTTGCTGAGGTAGATGCCCCAGTACTTGGCGATGACGGCCGCGGCGGTAAAGAGTTCCAGGATCAGGTTCCAGCCGATGATCCAGGCAAGAAGTTCACCCATTGTGGCGTAGGTGAAGACATAGGCGGAGCCGGCCACCGGGATGGCGGTGGCGAACTCGGCGTAGCACATGATCGCCAGGGCGCAGGTGATGGCGGCGATGACGAAGGACAGGGTCACGGCGGGGCCGGCGAAGTTGGCCGCCGCCTTGGCACCTACGGAGAAGATGCCGGCGCCGACAGCAACCGCGACGCCCATGATCATGAGGTCCCAGGTGCTGAGGGAGCGTTTGAGCTTGCGTCCGGGTTCATCGGCGTCGGCGATTGACTGCTCGATGGATTTGGTCCGGAGAAGGTTCATGGGGATCACAATCCTGGTTTGTGATGGAATCAGACCTATCAACGATAGTGTCCATCCACTGGACGACCCCAATCGTCTCGGATGGTGAGACGCGTGATTTGCCGAACCCTGTTCTGCTGAACACGCTTGGGACCCTCCTGGTGGAGGGTCCCAAGCGGTCAATGCCGAACCGCTACACCGGCCAGTCCTCCATCAGCGTGGACCGGATGAGGAAGCGTTTGCCCTCTGGGGCTTCCACCGAAAAGCCGCTCCCCCGGCCGGTCACCACATCGATGGTCAGGTGCGTATGGCTCCAGTAGCTGAACTGCTCACGTGACATCCAGAACTCCAGCGGCCGCGGTTCCAGGCCTTCCGAGAGATCGAACAACCCCAGGAGGACGTCCGCGTCCCCGGTCAGGAAATCACCGACGGGGTAGCACATGGGTGCCGACCCGTCGCAGCAGCCGCCGGACTGGTGGAACATCAGCGGCCCGTGCCGGCGCCACAGGATGCGCAGCAGGTCCACGGCGGCCGGCGTGAGCGCCACCCGGGAGAAGTCCTCCCCGGGCAGCGTCACTGCAGCCGGCAGGCTGTTGGGCACCATCAGAATCTCAGGACCACGCGGCCGTCGATCTTGGCGTGCTTCATCTCGTCAAACACCGCGTTGACCTCGGAGAGTTCCCGGACTGACACGGTGGGGTGGATTTTCCCCTGGGCGTAGAAGTCAAGGGCCTCTTCCAGGTCCTGCCGTGTTCCCACGATGGACCCGCGGACGGTCAGGCCTTTGAGCACAATCTCGAAGATCGGCGCCGGGAAGTCCCCGGGCGGCAGGCCGTTGAACACGATGGTGCCGCCACGGCGCGCCATGCCGATGGCCTGGCCGAACGCCGACGGGTGCACCGCAGTGACCAGGACTCCATGGCAACCTCCCGTTTCGCGCTGGATGACTTCTGCCGGATCCTCGTGGAGGGCGTTGACGGTCAGTTCGGCACCATGTGCCTTCGCCAGGGCGAGCTTGTCGTCCGCAATGTCGACTGCGGCAACGCGCAGGCCCATGGCCACGGCGTACTGCACGGCGATGTGCCCGAGCCCGCCGATGCCGGAGATGGTGACCCACTGGCCCGGCTTGGCCTCCGTCATCTTCAGGCCCTTGTACACGGTGACACCGGCGCACAGCACCGGCGCCACCTCGGCGGGGTCGGATCCCGCCGGTATCCGGGCGGCGAAGCGGGAGTCGACGAGCATGTACTCGCCGAAGGAACCGTCCACGCTGTAGCCGCCGTTCTTCTGCGCCTCGCAGAGGGTTTCCCACCCGGTGCGGCAGTACTGGCAGTCGCCGCAGGCGGACCAGAGCCAGGCGTTGCCCACGAGGTCACCGACGGCGAGGTCGGTGACGCCCTCGCCGAGGGCCACCACTTCGCCCACGCCCTCATGGCCGGGGACAAAGGGCGGGGAAGGCTTGACCGGCCAGTCGCCTTCGGCGGCGTGCAGGTCCGTATGGCAGACGCCTGTGGTGAGTACTTTGACCAGTGCCTCCCCCGGGCCGGGGGTGGGAATAGGGAGGTCCTGCACCTGCAGTTCTGCGCCGAAGGTGTTTACCACTGCTGCTTGCATTGTCGTCGTCATTGGCGATCCTTGCGTTGATGGAAAAGCCAGGGCTTAGAAGAAGCCCAGCTTGTTTTCGTTGTAGCTCACCAGCAGGTTCTTGGTCTGCTGGTAGTGGTCCAGCATCATGGCGTGGTTCTCGCGCCCGATGCCCGAGGACTTGTAGCCGCCGAACGCGGCACCCGCCGGGTAGGCGTGGTAGTTGTTGACCCAGACACGGCCGGCCTGGATTTCGCGGCCTGCGCGGTAGGCCACGTTGCCGTTCCGGGACCAGACGCCGGCCCCCAGTCCGTAGAGGGTGTCGTTTGCGATGCCCATGGCCTCGTCGTAGTCGCTGAACTTCGTGACGGCGACCACGGGTCCGAAGATCTCCTCCTGGAAAATCCGCATCCGGTTATGGCCCTCGAACACGGTGGGCTGCACGTAGAAGCCGCCGGCCAGGTCGCCGGGAAGCTCCGCCCGGGCGCCGCCGGTGAGGACCTTGGCGCCCTCCTGCTTTCCAATGTCGATGTAGGAGAGGATCTTCTCCAGCTGGTCGTTGGAGGCCTGGGCGCCCACCTGGGTGTCCGTGTCCAGCGGGTTGCCCTGCACCATTTTCTCCACCCGGGCCACGGCGTCGGCCATGAAGGAGTCGTAGATGTCCTCCTGCACGAGTGCCCGGGACGGGCAGGTGCAGACCTCGCCCTGGTTGAAGGCGAACAGCGCGAAGCCTTCCTGGGCCTTGTCGTAAAAGGCGTCGTCGGCCTGGGCGACGTCGTTGAAGAAGATGTTGGGGCTCTTGCCGCCCAGTTCCAGGGTGACCGGGATCAGGTTATTCGAGGCGTACTGGCTGATGAGGCGGCCGGTGGTGGTTTCGCCGGTGAAGGCAATCTTGCGGATCCGGGAACTGGAGGCCAGGGGCTTGCCGGCCTCCACACCGAAGCCGTTGACCACGTTCACCACGCCGGCGGGAAGCAGGTCGCCGATGAGTTCCATCAGCACCAGGATGGACGACGGCGTCTGCTCAGCGGGTTTGAGGACGACGGCGTTGCCGGCGGCAAGGGCCGGGGCGAGCTTCCAGACGGCCATCAGGATGGGGAAGTTCCAGGGGATGATCTGGCCGACGACGCCGAGCGGCTCGTGGAAGTGGTAGGCGGTGGTGTCGTCGTCGAGCTGTGAAAGGGTGCCTTCCTGGGCGCGGATGGCGGACGCAAAGTAGCGGAAGTGGTCGGCGGCGAGCGGAAGGTCCGCGTTGAGGGTCTCCCGGATGGGCTTGCCGTTGTCCCATGTTTCGGCGACCGCGAGCATCTCGAGGTTTTCGTCGATGCGGTCGGCAATCTTGTTCAGGATGGCGGCCCGCTCGGCCACGGAGGTCTTGCCCCAGGACGGTGCCGCCTTGTGCGCCGCGTCCAGCGCCAGTTCGATGTCCTCGGCGGTGCCGCGGGCCACCTCGCAGAACGCCTTGCCCGTGACCGGGGTGATGTTTTCGAAGTACTGGCCCTTGACCGGGGCCACCCATTCGCCACCGATCCAGTTCTCGTAGCGGTCCTTGAAGGTGACCTTCGAGCCGTCGGTTCCGGGCTGTGCGTAAACGGTCATTGCTGAGCTCCTTTGCTGTGCAGCAGGCTGTCCCGTGCGGGATCAAGCCGATGGAGCCAGCGTAGGAGCGTGCAGGTTGCGGCAAGGTTGCAACCAGGATTCTAGGCGCTGAGTTCGGCCTCGAGCCGTTCGAGGTCGGCGACGACGGCGGCGCGCCGGGGTGAGCGGGCGGGAAGGAGCCGGAGCGCGGCACGGCGGACGTCGACGTCGTCCCGCGCCTCGGGCAGCGCGGCGTACCGCAGCAGGGAGTCGGCGCTGCCGTCGGTCAGGACGGCCTCGCGCAGCAGCGAGGAGACTTTGTTCCGAAGCTCCGCGATGCCCGGAGCCTCGGACCGGGGCAGGACCGCGCCGCGGTAGATTTCCAGGGCGATGCGGTGCGCGCCCCGCTGCAGGCAGCTGAGCACCTGGCCGCTGTCAGGTGTGACGTCGACAGGGAGCCGGTAGGGCCGTGATTCCGGGACGGCGTCGGGATTGAGCTGCTGGAGGACCTTGCGCAGGCGCACCATTTCGGCCCGGAGTGTGATGGTGGAGCCGTCCCCGGGGTAGAGCAGGGCGCTGAGTTCGTCGGCGCTGAGCCCGTCCGGGTGGGTGCTGAGCAGTGCGAGGATTTCGCTGTGCCGGGCGGAGAGGACCACAGTTTTTCCGTCGAGGCTGAGCATGGCCTGGTCACGGCCCAGGAGTTGCAGGCTGTTCCGGTAGAGGCTGCCTTCCCTGCCGCCCGCGCCTGGTGCGCGGGAAGCGGAACCCGGCGCCCGGCGTCGTGCGGGCCTGCTGGCCAGGTCCGCGGCGCGCTGGAGGCGCTCCACCCGAAGTTGCGCCTGTGCGGCGGCGACCGTTGCTTCCACCAGGGACAAGGTGTGCGGCGCCACCGCCGTGTCCGTGCCCGTGATGTCCACGACGCCCAGCACGGCACCGGAATCGGGATCGTGGAAGGGGACCGCGGTGCAGCTCCATGCGTGGACGGCGCGCTGGTAGTGCTCGGCCCCGGCGATCTGGATGCCGCGTCCGAGTGCGAGCGCGGTTCCGGGGGCGCTGGTGCCTACCGTGGCCTCGGACCAGTCGGCGCCGGCCACGAACATCATGCCTTCGGCCCGGCGCTGCAGGGCCGGGTCGCCGTCCACCCACAGCAGCCGGCCCACCTCGTCCCCTACCGCCACAAGCAGGCCGCTGTCGTGGCTGGGCTGGACCAGCAGTTTATTGATGACGGGCATGATCGCGGCGAGCGGATGCTGGTTCCGGTACTCCTCAAGCTGGCCGCCGTCCAGCGCCAGCGGCGCGCCGGGATTGTCCGGATTGGCCTTGAAGCTGACTGAACGCTGCCAGGACTCCCTGACCAGGGGCCGGAGGCCGCCGGGGGCACCTGCGAGCGCACCGCCGTCGAGCCGGCCGCGGTCCAACTGTTCATGGGCTGCCAGGGCACGGCGCTGCAGCGGCTCCGCCCGGGTGAGGTTCTTCATCGAACTCCTGTGCTGCTGTGCTGCCTTGAGGGGTACGGCACCGCGTGCCGGCCAAGGGATGGACGCCATTGTAGCCCGGCAACATCCCTCCCGGCAGCGCGAATTTTTGTCCAGGTATGCAGGGCTGGAAGGCGTTTAAGTCGGCATACCTGGACAAAAACTCGGGGGTCAGGTGCGGGAGATGCGGATCATTTCCTCGCGCGGGACCACCTTGATCCGTTCGCGGACCACGTGGTCCAGGCCTTCCGGGCCCGTCCAGGCGGCACCGAGGCCGGCCTCATGGGCGTCGAGCTTGTTCCAGCCCTCCCACGTGGTGTATTCGATGCCGCGTTCCTCGAGCAGGTCGATGATGGCCTGCGGGTCCGGGTTCTGGGCGGGGGGCAGCATCAGCCGGTCCTCAAGCAGGAAACCGATGGTTTCCAGGGCGTCGCCCTTGGTGTGGCCGATCAGGCCGACCGGGCCGCGTTTGATCCACCCTGTGGCGTAGATGCCCGGAACCGCTTTGCCGTCCGCGTCCAGGACCCGGCCGCCCTCGTTGGGGATGACGCCTCGTTTGGCGTCGTATTCGAGTTCATCGAGCGCCGAGCCGTGGTAGCCGATGGCCCGGTACACAGCCTGGACCGGGTACTCGATGTACTCGCCGGTGCCTTTGACGTTGCCCGTGCCGTCCAGCTGCATGCGCTCGAACCTGATCCCGCCCACCTTGCCGCTGCCGGCCGCGTCTCCACCTTCGGCGAGTATCTCCACGGGACTGTGCAGGAAGTGCAGGTGCAGGCGGCGGGATGACGGGTTCTCGGACTCGGCGTGCTCTTCCACCAGCCAGTTGGTGAGCGTGTTCACCATGGTCTTGGTCTGGTTGTTGGTCCGGATGGCCTCGTCGGAGGCGTCATCGAACTCGAAGTCCTCCGGGTACAGCACAATGTCGACGTCGTTCATGTGGCTGAGCTCGCGCAGCTCCAGGGGCGTGAACTTCACCTGGGCCGGGCCGCGGCGGCCGAACACGTGCACGTCCGTCACCGGAGATGACTTCAGCCCCTGGTAGACGTTGTCCGGGATCTCGGTGCTGAGCAGCTCCTCCGGATGCTTCACGAGCATCCGGGCCACATCCAGTGCAACGTTGCCGTTGCCGATCACGGCGATTTCCCTTGCGTCCAGCGGCCATTCGCGCGGGACGTCGGGATGGCCGTCGTACCAGGACACAAAGTCGGCGCCGCCGAACGAGCCCTGCAGGTTGATGCCGGGGATGTCCAGGTCCGCGTCCTTGACAGCGCCGGTGGAGAAGATCACGGCGTCGTAGAAGGCGCGGAAGTCGTGAAGGGTGAGGTCCCGCCCATAGGTGACATTGCCCAGGAAGCGGATGTCGCCGCGGTCCAGGACCTTGTGCAGGGCGTTGACGATGCCTTTGATCCTGGGATGGTCCGGGGCGACACCGTACCGGATCAGGCCGTACGGCGCGGGGTAGGCCTCGAAAAGGTCGATACTGACTTCGAAGTCCCCGTCCTTGACCCCACTGGATTTGGTGAGGATGTCCGCAGCATAGACCCCTGCCGGTCCTGCCCCGACGATGGCGACGCGGAGCGGACGGGTGGACGCTGGTTCGCTGGAGTTGGACACCTGGAGCCCTTCTGACGATGCGGATGCGCCGGATGGGTGCGCACAGTCCCTAATTCTAGGCCTCAGCCGCTTTTCGCCAGCGGAACCACGTTGCCTTCCCGGTAGAGCAGGGCACGCAGTTCCGCCTCTGCCGAATCGAGCCGCTTGGGATCGATGGTTTCTCCCTCGTTGTAGTGGTCCACCACACGGGGGTCCACATAACTCTTCCGGGCGATCGACGGCGTGTTCCCCAGTACCTCTGCGGCCTCCATCATGGCGCGGCTTACGGCCCGCTTGCGCTTGGCCACCGTCTTCTGCGGCCCGGTCCTGGCCAGGCTGGCGGCCGCAGCCACCGTCCCCCGGAGGGTGCGGAAATCCTTGGCGGTGAAGTCCGAGCCCGTCCGTTCCTTCACATAGGCGTTGATCTCCGCACTGGTGACGGGCCTCCAGGTCCGGCCGGCCTTGTAGGCCAGGAGCCGGGCGTTAGGCCCGCGGCGCCTAAGCAGCCGGATCAGGACCGCGAGGTCGGGGTCGCGGATTTCCGATTCCCAGTCCTTGCCGCTCTTGGCCGGAAACCGAAGCATGATCCGGTCCTTGCGCACCTGGACGTGCGCGCAGAGCAAGGTGGCCAGCCCGCGGCTGCCGTTTTCGTTCGTGTACCGCTCAGAGCCCACGCGCAATGACCCGGAGTCGAGCATCCGGAACGCGGCGGCCAGGACCCGGTCGTGGCTGAAGCCTTCACTGCGGAGGTCCATCGTCACGCGGCGGCGGGCGGCAGGCAGCGATTCAGCCAGTTGGAGGGAGCGGTCGAACTTGACCCGATCCTTCCGTTCCCGCCATTCCGGGTGGTAGATGTACTGCCGCCGCCCCACTGCGTCCAGTCCGGTGGCCTGGATGTGCCCGTTTTCGAAGGGCGCAATCCACACGTCGGTCCAGGCCGGCGGAATGCCGATGCTTTCCAGCCGGTCCCGGACGGGCCCGGGCGGGACGGTGGAACCGTCAAGGTCACGGTAGCTGAAGCCCTTGCCCGCGTGGATCCGGCGGTACCCGCGGCCCGAGGCATTGCTGCGCCGGAGCCTCATGGCGCGGCTTCAGGGAGGTTGGCACATGTCATGAAAGCAAGCCTACTGACTATTTTCCGGTTTTCGGGCCGGATGGTTTGGAATAGGCGGTCCAGGGCTGGTGTTATGGCTTCGTGCCCTCGCCCAAAGGATCCTCCCCCGCCCTTTCACACGCCGCGACCTCCCGCGGGACGCCGCCCAGGGCCGCGGGCCCCAAGCCGGTGGACAAGGATACGACGGCGGGCGTCCTCTTCGGCGTCGGAGCGTACGGGCTGTGGGGGCTGCTTCCGCTGTACTTCTTTGTGCTGATGCCGGCCGGAGCTGTCGAAATCGTGGCCAACCGGGTGGTCTGGTCGCTGATCTTCTGTGCCCTGCTGATCACCGTGACCGGGGGCTGGCCCGTGCTGGTGGCCGCGCTCAGGAACCGCACGGTTTTCGGTTCGCTGGCCCTGGCGGCGTTCCTCATCGCGATCAACTGGCTGACCTACACGTTTGGCGTCACCACGAACCAGGCCGTGGAAACCTCGCTGGGCTACTTCATCAACCCGCTGGTCTCGGTCCTGCTGGGCGTTTTTGTGCTCAAGGAGAAGCTCCGTCCGCTCCAGTGGGCCGCCGTCGGCATTGGTTTTGTGGCCGTGGGTGTCCTGACGTATTCCTACGGCAAGCTGCCTTGGATCGCCCTGACCCTGGCGTTCAGCTTCGGCCTGTACGGCTTCGTGAAAAAGCGCGTGGGCCCGAAGGTCGATGCGGTCACGAGCCTCAGCGTGGAAACCATGGTGCTGGCCCCATTTGCGGCGGCCACCATGGTGGTCCTGGCCACCAACGGCACAGCCACGCTGACCAGCCAGGGCGCCGGCCACTTCTGGCTGCTGCTCGCCTCCGGCGTGATTACCGCGGTGCCGCTGCTGTTCTTCGGCGCCTCCGCACGCAGGCTGCCCATGACCACCATCGGGCTGCTGCAGTACTTCGCACCGGTCCTGCAGTTCATCGTTGCGCTGGTTGTTTTCCGGGAGGCAATGACACCGGAGCGGTGGATCGGTTTTGGCGTGGTGTGGCTGGCCCTGCTGGTCCTCACGGTGGACATGCTGCGCAACACCCGCAAGGCGTCGCGGGCCCGGAAGCGGGTCATGGTGCAGTCCGGCACCTGAACGGCGCCTGAACTAAGGCCCGGCAGCCGCCGCACCCCTGTTGCCCGGAGCACGGTTGGAGTAGGTTGCTCGGATGGACGACTCATATCAGGTCATCGTGGTGGGGGCGGGTTTCGCCGGGATCAGCGCAGCCAGGGAGCTTGGCCGCAAGGGTGTGCAGGTGCTGCTCATCGATTCGAACAACTATCACCAGTTCCAGCCCCTGCTGTATCAGGTGGCGACATCCCAGATCGGGGTCTCGGCCATTGCCAGGCCCATCAGGTCCGTATTCCGGCGGATCAGGAACGTGCGCGTCCTGACGGCGGAGATTGCCTCGGTGGATGCCGCCAACCACACCGTAACCACAGCGGAGGGCAGCACCTTCAAGGCAAAGATCCTGGTGCTCGCGGTGGGGGCGGTGCCGAATTTCTTCAACACGCCCGGCGCCGAGGAGCACGCTTTTCCGCTCTATTCCGTCACGGACGCCACGCGGCTGGGCAGCAGCGTGACGAAGTTGCTGGACCAGGCCGACCGCCAGCCCGGAGTCCAGGTGGACATGGTGGTGGTGGGCGGCGGGCCCACGGGTGTGGAGACAGCCGGGGCGCTGGCCGAGAACATCAAGTACGTGGTGACCAAGTACTTTTCCCCCGAACTCGCAAGGCGCTGCCGGGTGCACCTGGTGGACATGGTCCCCACCGTGCTGACCATGTTTTCAAAAAAATCGCAGGAGTACACCCGGCAGCGGCTGGCCAAAATCGGCGTCCAGCTGCACATGGGGGTGGGGGTCACCGAGGTCCGGGCGGATGGTGTCACGCTGGCCGACGGGACCAACATTCCCGGCGGAGTGGTGGTGTGGGCCGGCGGCCTGAAAGGCGGGCAGCTGCTCGCCGGTTCCGGGCTCCCGCAGGGGAAGGGCGGCAGGATCGATGTCCGGCCCGACCTCACTGCTCCCGGAGCGGAGGGGGTCTATGTTATCGGCGACGCGGCCAACATCACCGATTCCACCGGGGCTAAGCTCCCCCAGTTGGGATCTGTGGCACAGCAGGCCGGAAAGTGGGCCGCCCGCAACATTTACGCGGACCTCCATAACGGAACGCGGGAGCCCTTCCGCTACCTGGATAAGGGATACATGGCGATGATCGGCAGGGGCGCGGCCGTGGCCGAGCTGGGCCGCCAGCGGCTGCAGCTGCAGGGTCCGCTGGCGTTCATGTCCTGGCTGCTCGTGCACCTGGCCCTCCTGTCCGGAGTGCAGCAGAAGGTCCGGGCCCTCTTCTCCTGGCTGAACGGGTATGTCCTGCACAGCCCGGCCCAGGTGGTGGTCGGCGAACCAAAGTAAAAGCCCCGATGCCAGGCGGGCAAACGAAAAGCCGCCAGGCCCGGAACGCCCGGTGGTTGAGCTTGTCGAAACCGGTTTCGACAAGCTCAACCACCAAGTTTTCCGGAGCCCGGCGGCTTTTCCTGCGCCCGTTGCGAAAGGCGCCGGCGTTGGTGCCGGTCTTTAGGCGTTCGCCTTGATGGCGGCGGCCAGGACGTCCAGTCCGTCGTTCAGCAGCTCGTCGGTGATGACCAGCGGCGGCAGCAGGCGGATAACGTTGCCGTAGGTGCCGCAGGTGAGGATGATGACGCCTTCCTTGAGGCAGGCGGCGGCCACAGCCTTGGTCAGTTCCGGGTTGGGTTCCTTGGAGCCGGCCTGGATTAGTTCAATGGCCAGCATGGCGCCGCGGCCGCGGATGTCCCCGATGACGCCGGTGCCGGCACCGGCAAGCTCGGCCTGCAGGTCGCGCAGCCGGCTGGTGGCGAGGGCTTCGATGTGCCGGGCGCGGCCGGCCAGGTCGTATTCCTCCATGGTGCCAATCGAGGCGAGCGCTGCGGCGCAGGCGACCGGGTTGCCGCCGTAGGTGCCGCCAAGGCCGCCCGGGTGGACGGCGTCGAGCAGGTCGGCGCGGCCGGTGATCGCGGACAGCGGCATACCGCCGGCGATGCCCTTGGCCAGGGTCATGATGTCCGGCACCACACCCTCGTGCTGGACCGCGAACCATTCGCCGGTGCGGCAGAAGCCGGACTGGACCTCGTCTGCGATGAAGACGATGCCCTTTTCCTTGGCCCATGCGGCCAGCGCGGGGAGGAAGCCCTCGGCGGGAACGATGAAGCCGCCCTCGCCCTGGATGGGCTCGATGATGATCGCGGCAACCTGGTCGCCGCCGATCTGCTTTTCGATCGCGGTGATGGCCCGCTTGGCGGCCTCGGCCCCGGTGATCTCCGGGTTTTCCTCGCGGTAGGGGTAGCTCATCGGCATGCGGTAGACCTCGGGCGCGAACGGTCCGAAGTTGGTCTTGTACGGCATCGCCTTGGCGGTCAGCGCCATGGTCAGGTTGGTGCGGCCGTGGTAGGCGTGGTCGAAGGCGACGACGGCGTCACGCCCGGTTGCGAGGCGGGCCACCTTGATGGCGTTCTCCACTGCCTCGGCGCCGGAGTTGAACAGGACGGTGCGCTTTTCGTGGTCGCCGGGGGTGAGCCGGTTCAGCTGCTCGGCGACCGCCACGTAGCCTTCGTAGGGGGTGACCATAAAGCAGGTGTGGGTGAAGTGCTCCACGGCTTCCTTGACGGCGCCAACGACGGCGGGATCGGATGCGCCCACGCTGGTCACAGCGATGCCCGAGCCGAGGTCGATGAAGGAGTTGCCGTCGACGTCCTGGATGATGCCGCCGTCGGCGTCCGCGACGTAGACGGGGACGCCGGAGGCGACACCCGCAGCCACGACGGACTTGCGGCGTTCGGCCAGGGCGGCGGACTTGGGGCCGGGGAAGGCGCCGTTGATGGAGCGCTTCTGCTCCAGCCGGTAGGAAAGCTCAGGTGCTGTGGTGGTCATTTGGGGGGCCTTTCAGTGCTGGTGGTTGAGCTTGTCGAAACCCGGGGTTGCCACAAACCCAACCACCGGAAAATTGTTTAGGAATCGAGGGCGGACATGACGTGCTTGATGCGCGTGTAGTCCTCCACGCCGTACATGGAGAGGTCTTTGCCGTAGCCGGACTGCTTGAAGCCGCCGTGCGGCATTTCGGCGGTGAGGAGGATGTGGGTGTTGATCCAGACGGCGCCGAAATCCAGGTCCCGGCTCAGGCGCATGGCCGTGCCGTGGTTGGACGTCCAGACGCTGGAGGCCAGCGCGTACTCCACACCGTTGGCCAGTTCAACGGCTTCTTCCTCGGTGGTGAACTTCTGCACGGTGATGACGGGGCCGAAGGTTTCCTTCTGCACCACGTCGTCGCTCTGCTTGGCGCCGGTAATGATGGTGGGCTCGAAGAAGTAGCCCTTCTCCCCCGCCCGGTGGCCGCCGGTTTCGATCCGGCAGTTGGCGGGCAGGTTCTCCACCACCGAGGTCACGGCGTTGAAGTGGTTCACGTTGTTCAGCGGCCCGAAGTAGTTGTCTTCGTCGTTCTGCGAGCCGGTGTGCAGGGTGCGGGTATGTTCCACCATGGCGGCCACAACGTCGTCGTGCACGGACTCCTCCACCAGCACACGCGTGATGGCGGTGCAGTCCTGGCCGGCGTTGAAGAACGCGAACTCAGCGATCGCGGCAGCGCTCTTCTTGATGTCGGCGTCCTTGAAGACAATGGCCGGGGCCTTGCCGCCGAGCTCCAGGTGCGCGCGCTTCAGGCCCTTGGCGGCACCGGAAGCGACGGCGATGCCGGCGCGGACGGAGCCGGTGATGGACACCAGGCCGGGCACCTTGTGGTCGACCATCATGGCGCCGGTTTCGCCAGTACCCAGGACCACGTTCAGGACACCGGCGGGGAAGATGTCAGCAGCGAGGCGGGCCAGGACCAGGGTGGACTCGGGGGTGGTGTCCGAGGGCTTGAGGACCACGGTGTTGCCGGCGGCGAGGGCGGGGCCGATCTTCCAGATGGCCATCAGGAACGGGTAGTTCCACGGGGCCACCTGGGCCACGACGCCGATCGGTTCGCGGCGGACGTAGGAGGTGTGGCCCTCGAAGTATTCGCCGGCGGACTTGCCTTCGAGGATGCGGGCGGCGCCGGCGAAGAAGCGCAGCTGGTCGGCGCCGGCGGCCACTTCCTCGGAGGCGATCAGTGAACGGACCTGGCCTGTGTTGCGGTGCTGCGCCTCGACCAGCTCGTCGCTGTTGGCCTCGACGGCGTCAGCGAGCTTGAGCAGCATCAGCTGGCGCTGGCCGGGAGTGGTGTGCTTCCAGGTCTTGAAGGCGGTCTGTGCAGCGGCCATGGCGGCGTCGACGTCCGCCTGCACCGAGATGGGGGACTTGGCCACCACTTCCCCGTTGGTGGGGTTGACCACGTCCAGCAGGCTGGTGCCGGCGGGGGTGACGAACTCCCCGTTGATGAAGTTCTGCAAGGTTTGGACCACGGTGTGCAACCTCTTTCGTAGCGGCCATCGGCACCAAAGCGGAATGGACCAGGGCGTATGGATGGAACTGGTTTGAGCCTATGCCAGCGCACCGGGCCAGTGAATAGCCACCTGCACACCCTTCATCCCGGGGTTTAGTGCGGTTGTCCAGCCCCCGTTTATCCTTGATCCATGGCCATTTCCCTCGCTGCCCTGCTGGGCGTGAACTCCCTGAATCTGTCCAAGGCGGGGGTTGCAGAAACCACCTGGCACCAGGACATCAACTGGGTGGCGGTGACGGAGCTTGAGGACCCGCAGCGGTTCATCAACGGCGGGGAACTGATCCTGACCACCGGCCTGCGGTTGAGGTCGGCGCAGGAACAGCGGCGCTTTGTCCGGCAGGTGCAGCGCGCAGGCGCCGTGGGGATCGGTTTCGGCGTCGGGCTGTCGCACGAGGCGGTGCCACCGGCGCTCCTTGCCGAGGCGAACCGCTGGGGCCTGCCGGTGGTGGAGGTCCCTTACGAGACGCCCTTCATTGCCATCACGAAACTCGTTGCCGATGCGCAGTCGGCGGACCACTACGCCAAGCTCGAGCGGCTGATCGCCGGGCACCAGGTGCTGGCCCGCGCCCTGCTGACCGGCGGCGGCCTGGCCGAACTCCTGAAGCAGCTGGGCAGCATGCTGCGGACGGACATTGCGCTCACCCAGTTCACGGCGGAACTGTACAACAGCACAGGCGCGCCGCCGTCCGCGGAGTCCTGGTCCTCCTATCCGATCCCAACCGGCCGGCGCGACGCCTGCACCCTGTGGGTCCGCAAGCCCTTCGAGGACTCCGGCATCATTGGTTACGCCCAGAACCTGATCAGCGTGGAACTGAACAACATGGTCAAGCAGCGCCAGGCCCAGCGTGCCCTGTGCGGCCAGGTGCTGGAGGACGTCATCCACGGGTCGCTGGAAACCAGCGAGGCACAGCGCAGGCTTGCCGGCATCGGGGTGAACAGCACCCGCAAGAACGTGGTGTTGCTCGCCGTCTCGGCGGCGCACAACAAAGCCCTGGGAAGCACCGCCGTGCCGCGCGAACTCGAAAACTCCGTTGCCGCCGTCGTGGGCAAGGACCTGGTGCTGGTGGTCAACGACGACGGCGGCGCGGCGCCGTCACTGGCGCGCAAGCTCAGCGACCACCTGGCCGAGGCCGGCATCCACGCCACCATCGGCATCGGCGGGGCATACACCAAGCCGAACGGATTGCGGTGGAGCTATTTCGAGGCCCGCGACGCGGCGGGGCACGGGCTGCCGGTGAACGAACCGGAGCGGCTCAGCCTGACGTCGCTGCTGCTCGCCAGCGAGGATGTGCCGCTGGCCGACATGGCGCACGAGTCGCTCAATCCGCTGCGCACCTTCGACGCCGCCCATGGGGCGGAGCTGATGACCACGCTGGAAAGCTACCTGAACAACAACGGGTCCGTGGCCGCCGTCGCCGAGGAACTCACCCTGCACCGCAACACCGTCCGTTACCGCCTGGCCCAGATCACGGAACTGACCGGGTACGACCCCGCCGTCACGCCCGACCGGGTCCAGCTGTGGCTGGCACTCGCGGTGGCCCGCTTGTCGGCCCGGCAGGGAAGGTAGCCGGACGCAGCGCAGGGTCAGAGGACCCCGCGCCGGAGCAGGTCGCGGGACTTCCTGCGGGCCTTCCGGTACTTCTTCTCAGTGGCGGCCATCAGCTCTTCCTGCCGCCGCACCAGCGCGGCATACGCTTCGACGGCGGCGCCGGGCTTCCGGTCCTGCTGCAGGCCGGCCAGCAGGTTTCGGGCCAGGACGGCGTCGTGGAAATCGCCGAGGAGTTTTTGCTGCCTCCTGGCCGCCTTGGCCACTTTGCCGGCGCGTTTGCCCTTGACCAGGGCCGCGGATTCCGCGACGTGCCGTAGCCGCTTGGCGCTGATGCGTGTCCGGTGGAGGGCGTTCTCGTGGTCGGTTCCGCGCCGGGCGTGCGCCGCTGTCTTGTGCGAGCGCCGCAGCCGTTTCGCGGCCTTGTCCACCGCCTTCCCCACCGTCCTCTGCCCCGGTGCCACGGCCTCGGTTCGCAGGGGCGGGTTGTCGCGGAACTCTTCCAGGCTGTCCAGCAGCCGGAAATAGCGGTCGGAGCGCAGGGCTGCCTGAAGCCGGCGGTACCCGGCGTCGTAGGACGCGCCGACCTCGTGTTCCACCCGGGCGCGGGCCGTCTCGATGCCGGGACCGGAGGCAAGGTCGTCGAGGTGGCCCCGCAACCGGGCAAGCAGCACCTCCGAGTCCCGCGGATCACCGAGGAGCGTTCCCAGCCATTTGAGGTCGTCCCGCAGCCGGCGGACCGGCACGGCACGGTAGAGCTTCCGGTAGGCGGCCAGGACCGAGCGGATCCGGCGGGCTGCCGAGCGCATGTCATGGACGGCTTCCGGTTCCTCCAGCCGGACCCCGCCGTCGCGGGCGAGGAGTTCGTCGATCTGGGCGGCCACGTAGACGGTCACGACGGCGGCGGCGGGGGCTTTCTTCCCGGCGGCCGGCGCGGGACTACCTTGCTCCGGCGCGGCTGTGCGGGCGGCGCCGGCCGCACCTTCCCGTGGTGCCCCGAGCGCCTTCCCAAGTTTGGAGGCGTGGCCCGCGGGACGGGCACCGGCAGCGGCAAGCAGCTCCCCTGCCGGCGCGAACAGGCCCGTGTCGCCATGGACCAGCTCCAGTTCCCACTCACGCCACTGCTGCCTGTGCCCCGCTTTCCCGCCGGCCGCCCCCCGCAGCCGTTCGGCCGTGACCCGGTCATCCGCCAGGTCAGCCAGGTGGACGCCGTCAGCACCGTACAGGGGGTGGGTGGTGCGCTCGGTGTGCAACCGGACCACAGGAACGGGGTCCACACCGCGCACATACGCCTGCACGCGGGCCAGGAGGACGTCGGGCACAACGCCGGCCTGGCCGAGCGGGGCATGCAGCTCTCGGCGCTGCTGCGGTTCCGGCCCCGTTCCGTCCGCCCCCTCCGGCGGCAGTTTCAGGTGCCAGCCGGCATCGGTTCCGCCCGTGCGGCGGCGAAGGGTGATGCGCCGTTTCGCCAACTGGTGGTCCGGGGTGTCAAAGTACACGGCGTCCAGCTGTGCCGTATGCGGCTCCCCCATCCTGGCAACGCCGGGAAGGTTCGATAGGGCCGGAACCACGGCGTCAGCGCCGACGTCGTACTTCTTTTCAACCTCAAGTCCCTGCGAAGCTTTCACAACCGTCCTTCCACATCGCCGCGGCCCAAACCACCCGGTGAGGCATCCCGGCGTAGGCAGTCTATTCCCCGCGGCGTCCCGGCCGGGAGAGCTTGCCCACAAAACCCGAGACATCAAACGTCTAACCTTTACTCTGGAAGCATGTCCGCCACTCCGCCCGCCCACGCCCCCGCCCCGTCCTCCCCGCCGGCTCCCGTCGTGCCTGCTTCTCCCCCACCGGGCACGTCCGGCAGGACCCAGGATCCGCGCCCCAGGGACGCGGCGGTTGTGCGGCTGGCCGGAGCCAAGCCGAGGGCCGCAGTGGTGTTCGGCGTCGTTGCACTGCTGCTCATTGGCCTGAACCTGCGGGCGGGCATCACCGGGGCGTCCGCGCTGCTGCACGACCTCCAGATGGTGCTGGGCTACGGCCCCCTGGTGGCGGCCGTGATTCCCTCAATCCCCACCCTCTGCTTTGCCCTTGCCGGTGCCGGCACGTCCTGGCTCACGGGACGGCTGGGCGTGGAGAAGGCGATCCTGCTGTCCCTGGCGCTCCTCGCGGGCGGGCTGCTGCTGCGCGGCATTCCGGCCACCGGGATGCTGTTGGCCGGGAGCGTGGTGGGCATGTCCGGCCTCGCGGTCTGCAATGTGGCCATGCCGTCGTTCATCCGGGAGCATTTCGCCGCCCGGACGTCGCTCATGACCGCCCTGTATACGGTGACCATGACCACCGGGGCCACCGTGACCGCCGTCGCCGTGGTGCCCCTGGCGCAGGCGCTTGGCTCGCCGTCCGCCGCCGTCGGCGCCATCGGCATCACCGCCGTCGCGGCGTTCGCCGGGTTCATTCCCGTGGTGCTGCACGCGCACCGGAACAAGGCGCGGGCCTCCGCCGGGCGCGTATCTCCCTGGCCACTGCTGCGGACCCGCAAAGGGCAGTTGCTGACCGCCGTCTTCACGCTCCAGGCGCTGCTGGCTTACGCGCTGCTCAGCTGGTATCCGTACATGCTGACCACCCTGGGGCTGAGCGCCTCGGAAAGCGGGCTGATGTTCGGATTGATGCAGCTTGTGTCAGTGCCGGCGGGCATGGTCCTGATCGCCATCGGGTCGCGGCCCCGGATGCTGCGCCCCGCCTTCTACCTGGTCAGCGTTGTGATGGTCCTGGGCCTGGCCGCCGTACTGGTCCTGCCCGTGCAGCTGTCGCTTGTCTCGGCGGTCCTGCTGGGCTTCGGCCTCGGGATCTTCCCGCTGGTGATGGTGATGATCAGCCGCAGCGGCTCCAGCACGGCCGAAACCACGGCCCTGTCCACCCTGGCGCAGTCCACCGGCTACCTGCTGGCGACAGCTGGCCCTTTTGGAATGGGCCTCCTGCACAGCGCCACTGGCGGCTGGACGCTGCCCCTGGTGCTGCTCCTGGCCCTGGCGCTGGTCCAGGTTGTCGTGGCGCACCTGATCACCGGGCCGGCGATGACCGGCAAAGCACCGACAAAGATAAAGTAGGACTTCATGGCACTAAGCCCCTCCACCAGAGCGCCGCTAGCGGACGAAGTCACCGCCAAACTCCGGGCGATGGTCCACTCCGGCGAGTGGCCGCTGAACCAGCGCATCCCGTCCGAGACCGAACTGATGGCCGGCCTGGGAGTTTCCCGAGGCACGCTCCGCGAAGCCATCAAGGCGCTCGCCCACAGCGGCATGCTGGAAGTCCGCCGCGGCGACGGCACCTACGTGCGCGCCACCAGCGAAATCTCCGGGGCGGCCCGCCGGCTGTACCAGGACCACACGGAGCAGCACATCCTGGAAGTCCGGCTGGGACTGGACACCCAGGCAGCCCGGCTCGCGGCCCGCAATGCCACGCCCGACGACGTCACGGCCCTGCGCGCGCTCCTCACCGCCCGGGACCAGGCCTGGCACGGCGGAGACTACGAGGCATGGGCGCAGGCAGACTGGGGCTTCCACGACCGGGTGGCGCAGGCGTCGGGCAACCCGCTGCTGCACGAGCTCTACGTCAGCTTCGGCCCGGTGTTCCACCAGGACCTGCTCGCCCAGCACCGCCGGCCGGGCTTCCAGGGGCTCCCGCCCGAGGGGCACGAGGTCCTGCTCGACGCCATCGAACGGCGGGACGAGGCCGGAGCAGTCGCGACCGTGAACAGGAACCTAAACTCCTGCGCGGAGTGGCTGGGCGCCTAAACTCCTCTACCCCGGAGTTTTTGTCCAGATATGCACGCTTCCGGTGCACACAGCCCTGCATATCTGGACAAAAACTGCACGAATGGGCGGGTGTTTGACCGGCCGGGGTTTCGCCGGACCTAAATCGGTCAGTAGGCTTACTATCTGACGTAGGTAACCAGCCTGCCCTGCACCCTGCAGGCGCCCGCCGATGATGAGGAGTTTTTCGATGGCGCGATCAACCCGCCTGACCGACGACGAAACGGGCAGCGACACCCGGAATCCGGAGACGTCCGGCACCCCTGCCGGCGCGCCCAGGCAGGGCCAGCCCCTGGGGGAAATCCAGCGGGATGACGCCGGGGCCGGCGGAGTTCCCTCCACAGGGGGTGGCCGCCTGCCACAGCAGCAGGGTCACAAACCGGCCAGCGCCCTCTGGGCGGACGGCCTGGGCCGTGTAGGAATCCGGGCAGCGCAGATCCTGCTGATCCTCGCCGTCGTGGTTGTCTCCGTCTACGCACTGATGCAGATCAAGCTCCTAGTCATCCCGGTGCTGATCGCGCTGATCCTGGCCGCCGCGATCGGGCCGTTCGTGAACATGCTGCGGCGCCGTGGAATGAGGGGCGGCCTTGCCACCGGTATCGCCTTCATCCTGCTCCTGCTGCTGCTGGGCGGAATCTTCACCATCATCTACTTCTCCGTACGGAACCAGTGGGGCGAACTGGCAGCACAGGCCTCCTCCGGGCTGGATGAACTCGAGGAGTTCCTCCGCAACGGCCCCATCCCGATCGAACAGGAGCAGCTGGACCAGGCGCGGCAGGGCATCATCGAATTTGCCACCAGCAGCCAGGTCCGCTCCGGCGCCATCACCGGGCTGTCCGTGGTCACCGAGTTCTTTGCCGGTACCGCGCTCATGGTGGTGATCCTGTTCTTCTTCCTCAAGGACGGCGCCAAGATCTGGAACTTCTTCCTGCGCCCCTTCACCGGCCGCCGCGAAGCGAAGCTGCGCCGGGTGGGCAGCCGGACCATGGAGGTCCTCGGCGGATACGTCCGTGGCACCGCCATCGTGGCCCTTGTGGATACGGTGGCCATCGGCGCGGCGCTGCTGATCATGCAGGTCCCGCTTGCATTCCCGCTTGCCATCATCGTGTTCATCGGCGCCTTCATCCCGCTGGTGGGCGCCACCGTCGCCGGAATCCTGGCCGCCCTGGTCGCGCTTGTTGCCAACGGTCCGGTGGTGGCGCTGGTTGTGGTGGCGGTGGTCATCGCGGTCAACCAGCTCGAGGGCGACCTCCTGCAGCCCATCGTAATGGGCAAGTCGCTGCAGCTGCACGCGCTGGTGATCCTGATGGCGCTGACCGCGGGCACCATCCTGGCCGGCATCGTGGGCGCGGTACTGTCCGTCCCGCTCGCCGCAGTCGCCTGGGCCATCATCCAGGTGTGGACGGCGGAGGACCCGAACCTTGAGGACATGAACCCGGACCTCCCGCCCGCGGGCTCCAAACCCATTTAGCCCTCCGGAGTTTTTGGGCAGATATGCGGGCTTCCGGGGCCTGGAAGTCGGCATATCTGCCCAAAAACTCCAAGCCAAGGGGATGCACGACGGCGGTCCGGCACTTGGGTGCCGGACCGCCGTCGTGCGTTGCTGCTGATTCCGGAGTGGCTAGGAGCGCAGGCCGGCGAAGACGTTCTTGGGCCGCTGCATCTCGCCGTGCTTTGCACCCAGGATGACCACGAGCCCGGCAAACGCGGGGATGACCCACTGCAGCGTCTTGAGCTGCTGCTGCGCCGCCTTCAGCTCGTCCGACGCGCCGGGGCGCGGCTCGGTGGCACCCTCGGAGCCCTCGTCGGCCAGCTTCTCAACCTTCTTGCCGAGCATTCCCGAGTACAGGGTGACTGCAGCGCCGGCCAGCGTGACGGCGGTCTTGATGGCCGTGTCCCGGGCAACCCCGTCCTGCTTGGCGATGCGTTCCTTGTTCTCCCAGGCGATGGCCAGGTCCGCCACCAGATGGGACGCGAAGGCCGCCGTCTGGATGGGCGCCCATTTCATCCAACCGGCGCTGGAGAGCCTGGTCCGTTCGGAGGGGTCCCGGGCTTCCGCCGCCGCACCATTCAGCCCGATGGCACCCATCAGGGAACCGCCGAACCATGCCGCCGCCGTCAGATCGTGGACTGACCGGGCAATGAGATTTCCTGCCATGATGTGCATTCCTAACGTTGAATTGGTTTCGCCGATGCCGCTGCCGCGGACTTCCCTGCCCATGCCCTTTCGAGGGCCACGGTGCGCTTATGGTAAGCACACTTACTAATGTTACGAAAGCCCGTCTTCCAGCGGCGGAACGCGTAATATCGTGGCCATGGGAATGACAGGGACTTTGTTCGGCTGGGCCTTCGGGGACCCGGCACGGGAAAACGACGGCGGCTACGTGGACGGCCTGCAGCGCGAGGCGCTGGAGAACGCCCGGGAGACGGCCAAAGCCAAGGGCGTGAGCGCCGTGGCCGGTTCGGAGGTTTTCACGGTGCTGAGCGGCGACGATTCCCTGGTGGAGCTGGACAACGCCCCGGGCCGCCTGGTGGTCCGCTGCACGGTGCACGTCGAGGGACCCGGTGCGGAAAAGCTTCGTGCCGAAGGACCGATGAACGGCTGACCGTGTCGGATGGGGAATCCACCCTCAGCCAGGCCGCCAACGCCGTCGAGGAAGCCTCCAACCATAAGGTCCTGGACGTCCTGGCTCGTACCGGGTTCGCGGTTATGGCCGTGCTGCACGTCATCGTGGGGGCCATCGCCGTCGCCATCGCCTTCGGCCAGCCGGGGGACGCGGACGCCACCGGCGCGATCGAGCAGCTGGCAGCCAACCCTTTGGGACCTGCCGTCATGTGGGCCTGCGTAACGGCATGCGGCGGTTTGTCGCTGTGGCAGGCGAGCGAGGCGACACTCCGCATGCGGGGCAGGCCGCGGAAGGAACGCGTTTCGAAACTGATCTCGTCAGGGTTCCTGGCTGTCGCCTACGGCAGTGTGGGCCTCAGTTTCGCGGGCTTCGCGGTGGGCCTGCGCGGTGATTCCGGTGACAGCGCACGCGACTTCAGCGCCTCCCTGATGGCCACCCCGCTGGGCCTGTGGACCCTGGTTGCCGTCGGCCTGGTGATCATCGGCATCGGCGTTTACTTCGTCTACAAAGGCCTGCGGCTCGGGTTCAAGGAGGAACTGTTCCACTTCGACGGAACCCGGCGCGGCCGGTTGATCGACACCCTGGGCGTCGTCGGGCACATCGCCAAGGGCGCCGCGCTGGTCCTCACGGGGCTCCTGTTTGTGGTCGCCGCCGCCAAGCATTCACCGGAGGAGTCCACCGGCCTGGACGGCAGCCTCAAAGCCCTCCGCGACCATCCGTACGGGCCTTACCTGCTGGTGGCCATCGGCGCTGGATTCATCGCCTACGGGATCTTCGCGCTGCTCCGGTCCAGGTTTGGCCGCATGTAGGTCCGGCGGTTTTCGGGGTAGGAAGGAAGCATGAGGCACGCGATGACTGACCAGCCGGCCGACAACGCCCTACCGGCGGCTGCCGAAGTGGCAGGTGGTGCCTTTGCCGGGCTGTTCCGGATCCTGAAGCTTGCCCGGCCGGACCGGCCCATCCATCCGAACGGTTTGGGGCTCACCGGGGAGCTGGCCAGGACCGGCAACCCGTTCGAACCGAGCGGCCTGGACTGGCTTGACACTCCCGGGGTGGACGACGTGGAGGCCCGGTTCTCCCGGTCAGTAGGCCTGCCGCAGGCTTTGCCGGACATCCTGGGGCTCGCGCTCCGGGTTACCCCGGAAGGCGGCGCGCCGGCGCATGTCCTGTTCGCCTCCACGGGCTGGCACCTGCCCTGGCGGTTCCTGCTGCGGCCCCGGCTCGACGTGGACGGCGCCACCTTGACCACCCTGATGCCGTACAAAGGCCGGCACGGGCCGGTGCTGCTGGGCCTGCGGACCGGCAGCCTTCCAGCGGGTTCACTGTCCTCCGGAGAATGGGTCCTCGAGCTCTACTGGGCCCGCCCGGCCGGACGGTGGCGCCCCTGCGGCGAACTCCGGCTCCATGCGGGCGCGCATCCCGGGGACACTCCGCTGCGCTTCAACCCCCTCGAGCACCCCCCGCCCGGCGCCGGCACGTATGCCTGGACCCGCCGGCTGCGGGAGCGCTCCTACCATGCGGCACAGCGGAGGCCGCCCGCCGCCGTCGTCCGCTCTGCCCAGGCCCGCGCCGGCACCCACGAAACAGGAAGGAACAACATGTCCACCGTGTCCAGGCTGTTCAACTCCCCCGCCGCCGATGTCTGGCGGGTACTCTCCGACGGCTGGCTGTATTCCGGCTGGGTGGTGGGGGCCTCCCGGATCCGTGCCGTGGACGACACCTGGCCGCAGGCCGGAGCCCGGCTGCACCACTCCGTCGGCGCGTGGCCGTTCGTGATCAACGACAGTTCACGGGTGACCCTCGCCGAACCGGAGCGCACTTTGGAGCTGGTGGCTCGTGGTTGGCCCATGGGTGAGGCCAAGGTGGTGATCACGCTCGAGGACCGGGGGGACCAGTGCCTGGTGACCATCGCAGAAGACGCCATCCGGGGACCCGGGAAGCTGGTCCCCAAGATCCTGCGCGACGCCACCATCAACGTGCGCAACCGGGAAACGCTCCAGCGGCTGGAACTGATGGCGGCCGGCGGGGCAGGCCGTTAAATCAAGGGATCCCGGAACCAGTGGTCCGGGATCCCTTGATTTTGGTCCTAGACCTGCGCGGCTACACCGTCGCGGGAGATGGCAACCATATCCTCGCGCGGGACCACCTTGATGCGCTCACGCTTGACCTCGACACCATGGGAGCCGCCGGCCTCGGTTGCGGCGGCACCGAGTGCGAGCTCGTGGGCGTCCAGGGCCAGCCAGCCTTCCCAAGTGGTGAACTGGACACCGCGGGCGTCGAGCAGATCGACGACGGCGTCTTCCGCGGGAACCGCAGCGAACGGCAGGTTTTCGCGGTCCTCCAGCAGGTAGGTCACGGTCTCCAGGGCGTCGCCCTTGGTGTGGCCGATGAGGCCGACCGGTCCGCGCTTGATCCAGCCGGTGGCGTAGACGCCCGGCACGTGGCTGCCGGTGGCGTCGAGGACGCGGCCGCCGTCGTTCGGGATGACACCCTTCTTGTGGTCGAACTCGATCTCCGGCAGGGCGGAACCGAAGTAGCCGATGGCGCGGTACACGGCCTGGACCGGGTAGTCCACGAACTCGCCGGTGCCGCGGGCGTTGCCCGTGCCGTCCAGCTCGGTGCGCTCGAACTTAATGCCGGCCACCTTGCCCGGCGTCTCGGCGTCGTCATAAATCTCCACCGGGCTGTGCAGGAAGTGCAGGTGCAGGCGGCGGGAAGCCTTGAGCTCGGACAGGTCCTCGGGCTGCTCGGCAATCCAGTTGGTGAGCGTGCCGACCATGGTCTTGGTCTGGTTGTTGGTCTGGATCTGGCGGTCCGATTCCTCGTCGAACTCGAAGTCCTCCGGGTACAGGATGATGTCCACGTCCTTGGAGTGGGACAGCTCGCGCAGCTCCAGCGGGGTGAACTTCACCTGTGCCGGGCCGCGGCGGCCGAAGACGTGGACGTCCGTGACCGGGGAGGCCTTCAGGCCGGCGTAGACGTTGTCCGGGATCTCGGAGACCAGCAGGTCGTCGGCGTGCTTGGACAGGACGCGGGCGACGTCCAGGGCCACGTTGCCGTTGCCGATGACGGCGATTTCCTTGGCTTCGAGCGGCCATTCACGCGGGACGTCCGGGTGGCCGTCATACCAGGAAACGAAGTCGGCGCCGCCGTAGGAGCCCTCCAGCTCGATGCCGGGGATGTTCAGGTCCGCGTCCTTGATGGCGCCGGTGGCGAAGATGACGGCGTCGTAGTGGGTGCGGAGGTCCTCGATGGTGAGGTCCGTGCCGTAATCAACGTTGCCGAAGAAACGGATGTCGCCGCGGTCCAGGACCTTGTGCAGGGCGTTGACGATGCCCTTGATGCGGGGGTGGTCCGGGGCGACGCCGTAGCGGATCAGGCCGTAGGGTGCCGGGTAGCGGTCAAACAGGTCGATGCTCACCGACAGTTCGCCGCTCTTGACGGCTTCGCTCTTGGTGAGGATGTCCGCGGCGTAGACGCCGGCCGGGCCGGAGCCCACGACGGCGACGCGCAGCGGGCGTTCGGCAGTACCTACGGAGGTGCTTGATGACACGGCTGTGTTCCTTTTGTTCGTTCTGTGTGGGCTAGTTGGTAAGGACTCGGGGCTTGTTCGGGGTGGTGGTGCTGTAGTCAGCGGTTTTGAAGTGCGACGGCGCGAAGGGGCTCACGCGCACCACGTCACCGATGACAATCACTGCGGGATTTGCGACGCCGGCCGCCTCGGCCTGGTCCGCGATGGAACCGAGGGTGCCAATGGTGACGCGCTGGTCCGGCAAATATCCGTTCTCCACGATACCAACCGGGGTGCCAGCGGGCAGGCCGGCTTCGCCCAGCGCGGACGCCGATTCCCGGAGCTGGCCAACCCCCATGAGGAGCACAACTGTGTGGTCGGGGCGGGCCGGGACTTCGGAGAGTTCCTCGTGGCCAGTGACCACGCTGAAGCCCTTGGCCAGGCCGCGGTGGGTGACCGGGATGCCGGCTGCGGCGGGAACCGAGATGGCGGACGTGACGCCGGAGACCACTTCCACTTCAACGCCGTGCCGGCGGCAGTGTTCGGCTTCTTCCCCGCCGCGGCCCAGGACGTACGGGTCTCCGCCCTTGAGCCGGACCACCCGGTGGCCCTTGAGGGCTTCCTCGACGAGGATCCTGTTGATCTCCGCCTGTGGGACGGGGTGGTGGCCGGGGGTCTTGCCGACCTCGATGATGCGGACGTCGGGGGCGAGCTCGTTCAGGAGTTCGCGGGGGCCGAGACGGTCAGCGACGACGACGTCGGCCTGGCCCAGGAGGCGGCGGCCGCGGACGGTGATGAGCCCGGTGTCGCCGGGGCCGCCGCCCACGAGGGCAACGGATCCGACTTTGGCGGGCCGGCGGCGGCGGAGCGGCAGGTCGCCCGTCTCCAGGGCGGTGGCGACGGCGTCACGGACTGCCATGGCGCGGCGCGGGTCTCCCCCGGCGTTGATGGCGATCTTGACGTCGTCCACCTCGGCGACCGCGGGGGTCCAGGCTGCGGAGGCTTCGTGGTCGGAGGCGTTGACGCACCAGATGCGCTGTGCCTCAGCGTCGGCCGATACCTGGGCGTCCACGGCGGAATCGCCGGTGGCCGTTTGGACGAACCAGACGCCGTCGACGTCCTTGGGATCATAGGGGCGCGCTGCCCAGGTGAGCAGGCCAGCGTCGGCCATGTCGCGCAGCGCGGGCGAGGCATCGGGAGCCACGACGGTGACTACTGCACCGGCGTCAAGCAGCCCCTTGGCGCGGCGGGCGGCGACGGGTCCGCCGCCCACCACCAGCACGGGACGGCCAAGCAGCCGCAGCGCCGTGGGGTAAATATCCTGAATTGCCATGAATCAACGGTAGGGCCGCGTCACAATCGCCCACAAAGGCCGAGCAACACCAGTTCACGTAAGGTAACGCTGCGTCACAAAGGATTTCGGCCGCCGTCGTGGGGCACTTTGGCTGGCTTCGAGGCGGGCACTGCACCGTTCTCCGGCCTGTCCGTGTCAAAGTGCCCCGGTTTGGCTCGCGTAGCCGGCGAGGTAGCGTCCGCGGGCCGTGATAAGCCGCTCCAGTTACCGGGCGAGGACCAGCCGCTCGACGGCCCGGCCCAGGATGCCGGATGGCGCCGTGAACTCCACCCGGTCGGTCATGATGCTGCCATTGGGCGTGGCCTGAAACTGGTGGATGTGCCGGAAGGCGTTGAAGGGGCCCCTCACCTGTTCGTCTGTGAAGCTGTGCGGGAAATTGAACTCTGTGACGCGGCTGGTCATGGTGAGTGGAATGCCGAAGTGCCGCGCCCGCCAGGTCACATCCTGCCCCTCCCCGATCAGCCCGCTGGTCACGCCCGCCACTGCACGCTCCTTGGACCGCTGCTGGGACTGCACATGCAGGTCGACGCTGCGGGCCAGGTCGAAGAGCCGTTCCGGCGGCAAGGCGGATTCGGTGCGGCAGACGAAGCTGACGGTCATGCCGCCAGTCTGCCACGTGTGAGGGTACCCGTCATGGTGGGGCACATTGCGGCGGTCCGGGGGCGGACGCCGCCTTTTCCCCCGGCGTGTCCGTGTCGAAGTGCCCCGGTTCGGTACGGGCAGCGCCAGGAAACAACAAAGCCCGACGGCGGGAGGTCGCCGTCGGGCTCTGAAAGTCGCACCGGTGCGGTGCGCTGGGACGGTGCGGGGCTAGCGGGTGCTGCCCGCCAGGAGCCCGCGGCGGCGCAGCAGCCGCTTCTCGACAGGGCCGAAAACCAGCAGCTCGATCAGGATGCCGACGCCCAGGATCAGCAGGATCGCCGACATCACCACGGTCATGTCGGAGAGGACCCGGCCCTGGTCCAGCAACGAGCCCAGGCCGAAGCCGATGGTGCCGCCCACGGCGATGATTTCCGCGGCCATCAGGGACCGCCAGGAGAACGCCCAGCCCTGCTTCAGGCCGCCCAAGTATCCGGGCAGTGCGGCCGGAAGGATCACCTGCAACGCCATCTGCAGGCGGTTGGCGCCCAGGACAGTCCCAACCCGGCGGTACTGCGGCGGGATCTGGTCCACGCCGGAGATGAGCCCGTTGATGATCGACGGGATGGCACCCATGAACACGACGAAGTAGACCGTGGCATCGGTGAGGCCGAACCAGATGATCGCGGCGGGCACCCACGCCACGGACGGCAGGACCTGCAGGCCCGAGATCAGCGGTCCGAAAGCCCGGCGCAGCGGCGCCACCTGTGCAAGCAGCAGCCCCACCGGGGTGGCGATGGCCACCGAAATGAGGAAGCCCACCAGGCCGCGCTGCAGCGAGGTCCACACGGCTTCCTGCAGCTTCCCCTCGTTCCAGAGCACGCCCATCTGGGTGGCGACGTCCAGCGGACCTGGCACCAGGTCGCGGCGCTTTACACCGAGCGACACGTAGAACTGCCAGACCAGCACCAGGACGACCAGGGCAGCGACCGGCAGGAGGATCCGGCTCCATTCGACGCGGTGCTTGCGCTCGGCGTCGGACTGCAGGGAATCAAGCCCGGACTCGAGTTCCCGCAGGTCCTCTTTCCCGGTGGACGTCCGGGTCAAGGCCGCATGCACGTGCTCCCGGCTTCGGACAGGCTCAACCGCCGGCTCGGTTTCGGCGAGCGGTGTGGGATTACTTGGCATGGCGGCGAATCTCCTCACGGAGCCGGGCGGTGATGACCCCGGTCAGCTGGCCGGCAAGCCCGGCGTCGGTACGGTGTTCCTCAGTCACGGCCCACTCCTCGACCACCCTGCCGGGACGGGACGAAAGCAGCAGCACGCGCTGGCCCAGGCGGACGGCCTCGCGGACGTTGTGGGTCACAAAGACGATGGTGCGCCCGGTTTCCCTCCAGATGCGCTCAAGCTCGTCATGCAGCAGGTCGCGGGTGATGGCGTCGAGGGCGGCGAACGGCTCATCCATGAGCAGCAACTGCCGGTCCTGGGCCAGCGAACGGGCCAGCGAGACGCGCTGGCGCATGCCGCCGGACAGCTCGTGCGGGCGCTTGTCCCCCGCAGCGCCGAGGTGAACCAGTTCAAGGAGTTCCTGCGCCTTGGCCCGCCGCTCGGCCTTGCCCACGCCGCGCAGCTTCAGGGCCAGTTCGATGTTTTCCCGGGCGGTCAGCCAGGGGAAGAGCGCCGCGTCCTGGAACATAAAGGCGGCACCGTCGCTGGGTACTTCGAGGGCGCCCGACGACGGCGCCTCCAGTCCCGCGATGATGTTCAGCAGGGTGGACTTGCCGCAGCCGGAGGCACCGAGGAGGGCGACGAACTCGCCCTTCCCGATGTTGGCGTTGACGTCGTCCAGTACCGGGGCGCCGTCGCCGAAGCGCTTCCCCAGGTGTTCCAGTACGACTGGCATGGTGCCGTCCTTTAGGTAGTAGGTGGATCAGTCCTGGCCGAGGCCGGCAGCTGAAATCTTGCTGGTGCCGGCGACCTCGTTGAGCGGCCGGAGGTCGAAGAGACCGTTGATGTCGGCCTGCTTGGTGGTGCCGGCCTCGACGCCGTCCTGCAGCAGCCGCGGGTATCCTCCGGCCAGCGGATCAAGGGTGAAGGTGATGTTGGCCAGTGACCGGGACAGGACGTCCTCGGCCAGGGCGGCGCCCGCGGACTCCTGAAGGGCCGAGTTGATGACGGTGGCTTTCTGGTCCGCTGGGGCTTCGTTCAGCCAGGCCACAGACTTTGCGTGGCCGGCGAGGAGGGCCTTGACGGTCTCGGGGTGGGCTGCGGCGAACTTCTGGTTCACAATCAGGACCGTGGTCGGGAACTCGCCGGGCTTGCCCGTCCCTGTCCCGTCCCAGAGGTCCTTTTCGTCCACCAGCACCTTGGCCCCGGCCTGGAGCACCAGACGGGAAGCCCACGGCTCAGGCAGCCACGCGCCGTCGAGCTTTCCGTCCTGGAAAAGCTTCAGGGACTGGGCATTCTCGGTGGGGTTGATGGCGACGTCGCCGCTGCCGTCCACGTTGGTCTTGTACCCCTGGTCTGCCAGCCAGGCGCGCAGGGCCACGTCCTGGGTGCCGCCGAGCTGCGGGGAGGCGATGGTCTTGCCTTTCAGGTCCGCTGCGGAGTAGATCTCCGGTTTGACCACGAGCTGGGCACCGCCCGCCGCGGCCCCGGCGATGATCCGGACCGATTCACCTGAGCTCTTCACGTACGAGTTGATCGCCGGGTTCGGGCCGATGTACGCGGCATCGATGGCGCCGGCGTTCAGCGCCTCAATGGCCGCAGGTCCGGCGTTGAAAGTCTCAGTGTTCAGCGTGGTGTTTCCGAGCGCTTCGGCGAGGAAGCCTTCCTTGATTCCCACCAGCGCGGGGGCATGCGTGACGTTGCCGAAGTACCCGAGTTTGAGCTCCCCGGCCGGGGCTGGCTCCACGGCCCGGGCCTCGGCGTTGCGGGAAACCGTGGACGCGACGACGGCCCCAACCACGATCAGCAGGACCAGTCCCACGGCGAGGGCGGCCTCAATGGCACGCTTGCGCTTGGGTACCGCGCTTTCGCCTGCCACGATGCGGGTCATCCCGGGCTTGGAACTAGTCATTGTTTCACCATAGGGAGACTCATATTCCCGTTCAATGAAGCCTAAACGGGGGGTCACGCAGGGTCATCTAGCGTCACATTCGGCCACGTGGCCGCCCGGATGTGACGGGTTAATTGCCCTTAACGTTGACCAGCTGCCGCAGCTTGTGCCGTACCGCCACCAGGTCTGAGGCGTCCTGCATCACCTGGTCGATCGGCTTGTACGCGGCGGGGATTTCGTCGATGAAAGCCTCCGACGCGCGGAACTCGATCCCCCGCATGGCCCGCTTCAGCTCCTCCAGGGTGAAGGTCTTCCGGGCCGCGTTCCGGGAGTACTCGCGGCCGGCCCCGTGGGGTGACGAATTGAGCGAGGCCGGGTTGCCGCGGCCCTCCACAACGTAGGACGCCGTCCCCATGGATCCGGGGATGAGTCCCGGGTCGCCCTGCTCGGCTTTGATGGCCCCCTTGCGGGATACCCACACCGGCTTGCCGTAATGCGTTTCCTGCCGGGTGAAGTTGTGGTGGCAGTTGATGCGCTCCCGTTCGTGGACCGGCCCGCCCACCCAGTGCCCGAACTGCGTGCTGACCCTGTCCATCATTTCCTCGCGGTTGAGCAGCGCGAAGTGCTGTGCCCAGCGGAGCTCGGCGATATAGCGGTCAAACTGCGGCGTCCCCTCATCCAGGTAGGCGAGGTCTGGATCAGGAAGGTAGATCTGGTTCTTCCGGGTGACGTGCTGGGCGACGCCGATGTGGTGCTGGGCAATCTTGTTCCCGATGCCCCGCGAGCCCGAGTGCAGGAAGAGCCAGACGGCGTCCGCCTCGTCCGCGCAGATCTCGATGAAGTGGTTTCCCGAGCCGAGGGACCCCAGCTGAAGCTCCCACTGGGCGACGTACTGGGCCGGGTTGAAGCCGGCTTTCGCGGCCAGCCGCTTCAGCTCGGCGATCCGGGGCTCGGCTGTGGAGAGCACCTTCTTGTTGTTGTGCCCGGCGGACAACGGGATAACGCGTTCGATGTCTTCCCGGATCTTCTTCCGGTCCTTGGGCAGGTCCTCCACGGAGTATTGGGTGCGGACGGCGATCATGCCGCAGCCAATATCGACACCGACCGCCGCAGGAATGATCGCCCGGAGCGTGGGAATCACGGAGCCCACGGTGGCGCCCTTGCCCAGGTGGGCGTCCGGCATGAGGGCAAGGTGCGGATAGATGAAGGGCAGGCTCGCCGTCTTCACGGCCTGCTCACGCGTCTGTGGGTCCAGGATGGATGCCCAGTTCAGGAGCTTGGGGCTGATGGTTTCCATGCTTCGCCTCCCGCCGGGTCCGGACTAACGTGGGTTCAAGGCTACTCCCGCAATCACCTGAACCGGCCGCAAGGAGACGCAACCATGGTGAACGTCCAGACCCAGATCCACATCAACAGGCCGCGGGCGGAGGTGGCGGAGTACGCTGCCAATCCGGACAACGCGCCGCAGTGGTACGTGAATATCCACAGTTCCCAGCGGCTGACGGACGGCCCGATCGCCCCGGGGTCCCAGGTGGCCTTCACCGCGAAGTTCCTGGGCCGCGAACTCAGCTACACCTACGAGTTCGTGGAGTATGTCCCCGGCGAGAAGCTGGTCATGCGGACGGCCCAAGGCCCCTTCCCCATGCAGACCACCTACACATGGGCGGACGACGACGGCGGCACGCGCATGACGCTCGGCAACACCGGGAGCCCCTCGGGTTTCTCGCGGCTGGCTGGGCTGGTCATGGCACCGATGATCCGGCGGGAAACCCGTAAGGACCTGCACCGGCTCAAGTCCATCCTCGAGGCGCCCCGTCGCTAAGGCTTCGCCGAAAACGCGAAATCGCTGGAACGCTGCGGGGACGCCGTAGTTTTCCGGCGATTTCGCAGCGTTCCAGCGATTTCGGTGATGGCTAGATGCTGTAGCGCTCGTCCTCGTGGTCGCCCGGGTGGTCCTTGACCAGGCCCGCGGCCAGCGTGTTGCCGTCCAGCGGATCGATCACCAGGAACGCGCCGGTTCGGCGGTGGTGCAGGTAGTTCTCAAGCGGCAGCGGGGCGGCGAGCCGGAGCTGCGCGTGCCCGATGTCGTTCAGTTCCAGGTTGGACGCCGGCTCCAGCTTGAAGGACGCCAGGTCCAGCTTGCCGGAGACGTTGCGGACCAGCGCCTGGACCGTGCGGGTACCGTGCTTGACCAGGACCTTCTGTCCTTCGCGCAGCGGCTTCGGGGACAGCCAGCACAGCGCGGCGTACAGGTCGGCGGAGGCTTCCCGGACGGTGCCGGCGGCGGCGATGGTGTCACCGCGGGCGACGTCGAACTCCTCCGCCAGGCGGATGGCCACGGACTGCGGGGCTGCGGCTTCCTCCAGGGACTTCCCGGCGAAGTCGATGCCCACCACGGTGGTGGTGCGCGGGTCCTGCCCGGGGGTCAGGACGGAAACCTGGTCGCCCACCTTGACCGAACCTTCGGTGATCTGGCCGGCGTAGGCGCGGTAGTCGCGGTAGGCCTCGACGTCCAGGCCGGCGGCCACGGCGTCGGGTGCCAGGGCGCCCTGCGGCCGGATGACCATCTGCACCGGGAAGCGGAAGCTTTCCAGGTGGCTCTCGAGTTCGTCGGCAGCCGGCAGGGTCTCGAGGACCTCCAGCAGCGCCGGACCGGTGTACCAGGGGGTGCGCTCGGAACGCTCCACCACGTTGTCGCCGTCGAGGGCGGAGACGGGGACCACCAGCAGATCGGAAATCCCGTCCGAGCCGAGGCCCAGTTCGCGGCCCACCTGCTGCACGTCGGCTTCAATGTCGCGGAACACCTGTTCGCTGAAGTCCACCAGGTCGATCTTGTTCACGGCCACGATCACGTGGGCGACGCGCAGCAGCTGCAGCACGGACAGGTGCCGGCGGGTCTGCTCCAGCACACCCTTGCGGGCGTCAATGAGGACGACGACGGCATCCGCGGTGGACGCGCCGGTCACCGTGTTCTTGGTGTACTGCACGTGTCCGGGGCAGTCGGCCAGGATGAAGCTGCGGCGGTCGGTGGCGAAGTAGCGATAGGCAACATCGATGGTGATGCCCTGTTCGCGCTCGGCACGCAGGCCGTCGGTCAGCAGGGCGAGGTCGATGCCGCCCTTCTCGCCGCCGAAGCCGCGGTCGGCCGAGGTGCGGGCGACGGCGTCGAGCTGGTCGGCGAGGATCGCCTTGGAATCGTGGAGGAGGCGGCCCACCAAAGTGGACTTGCCGTCGTCGACCGATCCCGCGGTAGCGAACCGGAAGAGGGTGGTGGGCAGGGCTGTTTCCAAGCCACCGGCAGCGCCGGAGAAAACAGTTTCGGTGGTCATTAGAAGTACCCGTCCTTCTTGCGGTCTTCCATGGCTGCCTCGGAGATGCGGTCATCCGCACGGGTGGCGCCACGTTCGGTCAGGGTGGAGGCGGCGACTTCAACCACGACGTCAGCCACGGTGAAGGCGTTGGACTCGACGGCGCCGGTGCAGGACATGTCGCCCACGGTGCGGTAGCGGACGGTCTTGGTGATGACTTCCTCATCGGGGCGCGGCTGGGACACCTCGCCCACTGCGCGCCACATGCCGTCACGGGCGAACACCTCGCGTTCGTGGGCGTAGTACAGGCCGGGCAGCTCGATGTTCTCGCGCTCGATGTAGCGCCAGATGTCCAGCTCGGTCCAGTTGCTGATGGGGAACGCACGGACGTGCTGGCCCAAGGTGTGGCGGCCGTTGTAGAGGTTCCACAGTTCGGGGCGCTGGTTGCGCGGGTCCCACTGGCCGAATTCGTCGCGCAGGCTAAGGATGCGCTCCTTGGCGCGGGCCTTGTCCTCGTCGCGGCGGCCGCCGCCGAAGACGGCGTCGAACTTGTTCTGCTGGATGGCGTCCAGCAGCGGGACGGTCTGCAGCGGGTTGCGGGTGCCGTCGGCACGCTCGGCGAGTTCGCCGCGGTCGATGAACTCCTGGACGGAGCCGACGACGAGCTTCAGGCCCAGCCGCTCCACGGTGCGGTCGCGGAAGTCGATGACCTCGGGGAAGTTGTGTCCGGTGTCCACGTGCAGCACGGGGAACGGAACCTTGCCCGGCCAGAATGCCTTGGTGGCCAGGTGCAGCATCACCACGGAGTCCTTGCCGCCGGAGAACAGCAGCGCGGGCTTCTCGAACTCGGCAACAACCTCGCGGATGATGTGGATGGCCTCGGATTCGAGGGTGTCCAGGCTGCTCAGTCGGGTTGAGACGGCGGAGTCAGTCACCTGGGTGGTCTCCTCGGTTAGTGATGTGCTCATACGTGTAGTCCGCATTCTGTCTTGTTGGTTCCTGCCCAGCGGCCGGCGCGGGGGTCTTCGCCGGGAGCGACCTTGCGGGTGCAGGGCTGGCATCCGATGGAGGGGTAGCCCTGGGACAGGAGCGGGTTGACGGGCAGGAGGTTGTCGTCGGAGTACTGGACCAGCTGGTCGAACGTCCACGCGGCCATCGGGTTGACCTTGACGAGGCCGTTCTTCTCGTCCCAGGTGACCAGCGGGGTGTTGGTGCGGGTGGGGGCCTCGTCGCGGCGCACGCCGGTGAACCACAGCTCGTAGCCGGCGAGGGTGCGCTGCAGCGGGGCCACCTTGCGGAGGGCGCAGCACTGGGCGGCGTCACGGGCGAACAGGTCCTTGCCGAGCAGGCGGTCCTGCTGCTCAACGGTGTTTTCCGGAAGCACGTCCACCACGTTGACGCGGAGGTTTGCGGCGACCTCGTCGCGGGTGGCGTAGGTTTCCGGGAAGTGGTAGCCGGTCTCCAGGAACAGGACGTCGACGCCGGGCATCTGGTCCGCGACCAGCGCCGGGAGGACGGCGTCGGCCATGGAGCATGCGACGGCGACGGCGGGCATCTCGAAGTTCCGCTCCACCCAGGCGATCACGTCGCGGGCGGGGGCGTCCCAGCCGAGCTCGGCGGCGCCGGCCTCGGCAATGGCCTTCAGTTCTTCCTTGGAGCGCAGCTTGGGGGCGGCAGTTGCCACCGTGGCCTCAACCTGTGCGGATGCCTCGGCGGGTGCAGCCACCGGGTCTACTCCGAGTGCGTGCTTGCTCATTACTGCAGTGCCTCCTCGTCTGCTGCGTGGGCCCACTCGGCGAAGGTCTGGCCTTCGGCGCGCTGGGCCACGAACGTGCGGACCACGCGCTCGACGTAGTCGGGCAGGTCGTCGACGTAGACCTTCAGGCCGCGGACGGTGCGGCCCAGGCCTGCTTCCTCGCGGTTGTTGTTAGCCAGCCCGCCGCCCAAGTGGACCTGGAAGCCCGGGGAGGGGTCGCCGTCGGGCGTGGGAAGCATCATGCCCTTCAGGCCGATGTCCGCGGTCTGGATGCGGGCGCAGGAGTTGGGGCAGCCGTTGATGTGCAGCGACAGTGCCTGCGGCAGCTGGCCGGACTCGGCGAGGTCGGCCAGGCGGCGTTCCAGCTCGGCCACGGCGGTGGCGGCCGTGTGCTTGGTCTCCACGATGGCCAGCTTGCAGTACTCGATGCCGGTGCAGGCGATGGTGCCGCGGCGGAACACGGACGGGCGGGCGGACAGGCCCAGGGCGTCCAGTTCGGCCACCAGCGGCTCCACCTGGTCCTTCTCGACGTCCAAAACAACGAGCTTCTGGTGCGGGGTGGTGCGCAGCCGGTAGGAGCCGCGGGCCTCCAGGGTGTCGGCGAGCTTGACCAGCGCGGCGCCGGACAGCCGGCCGGCCACCGGAGTGGCGCCGATGAAGAACTTGCCGTCCTTCTGCTCGTGCACGCCCACGTGGTCACCGGGGGTGGTGGGCTTGGGTGCGGCGGGGCCGTCGGCGAGCTTGTAGCCCAGGTATTCGTCCTCGAGGATCTGGCGGAACTTCTCCGGACCCCAGTCCGCCATCAGGAACTTCAGGCGCGCCTTGGTGCGCATGCGCCGGTAGCCGTAGTCGCGGAAGATGCTGGTGACGCCGAGCCACACGTCGGCGGCCTGCTCAGGCTTGACGAAGGCGCCGAGGCGCTTGCCCAGCATCGGGTTGGTGGACAGGGCGCCGCCGGCCCAGAGGTCGTAGCCGACGCCAAGTTCGGGGTGGCGGACGCCCACCAGGGCGAAGTCGTTGATCTCGTGGACCACGTCCTGGCTGGGGTGGCCGGTGATGGCGGACTTGTACTTGCGCGGCAGGTTGGACAGCAGCGGGTTGCCGATGAACCGCTCCCCCAGTTCCTCAATCAGCGGGGTGGGGTCGATGATCTCGTCCTTGGCGATGCCGGCGACGGGCGAGCCCAGGATGACGCGGGGAACGTCGCCGCAGGCCTCGGTGGTGGACAGGCCAACGCCTTCCAGCCGGTTCCAGATCTCGGGGATGTCCTCAACCCGGATCCAGTGCAGCTGGATGTTCTGGCGGTCGGTGAGGTCGGCGGAGTCCCGGGCGAAGTCCACGGAGATCTGGCCGATGACGCGCAGCTGCTCGGTGGTGAGCGCACCGCCGTCGATCCGTACGCGCAGCATGAAGTACTTGTCCTCGAGCTCGTGCGGCTCGAGGGTTGCGGTCTTGCCGCCGTCGATCCCGGGCTTGCGCTGGGTGTAGAGGCCCCACCAGCGGAACCGGCCGTGCAGGTCCTGGCCGGGGATGGCATCGAAGCCCTCTTTGGCGTAGATGGTCTCGATACGCTCGCGCACGTTGAGGCCGTCGTCTTCCTGCTTCCAGGTTTCGTTGGCGTTCAGCGGCGTTTTGCCGTCAACTTTCCACTGCCCGTGCGGCTTCGCAGCGGGACGGGACGGGCGTGCGGGACGCTTGGTGGCAGCGGAGTCCGCGGACGCTCCGGCTAGAGCTGTATCAGTCATGCATCGACTGTAGGTCCCGCCCGAATTGCGTCACAAAGGGTCCGGAAACGCTAAGTCACCTAGGGAAATATTTCGTCACGAAACGCCGGAGCGCCTTGATCAGGCCACCCTGCTGTGCATCGGCGGGCCGCGCGCCGGCCTCCTCCCCGGTGGCTGCAGGTGGCTCTGCCACGCTAGCTTCGGCGGGCGCTTCGTGAGCCTTCGCGACGGCGGCGTCGTACCGTTCCAGCGCGATCTCGGCGAGCACGGGGGACGGCAGCAGGGGTTCGGTGACGAGGTCGGCACCGGCCTTGGCCAGCTGGTCGTGGAAGTAGCCTGGCGCCAGGAGGTAGGAGGCAATCACGATGCGCCCGCCGACGTCGACGGCCCCTGCGGACTCCCCCGCCCCGGCACCCCCTTCCAGTTCCTCCCGAAGCATCGCGACGGCGTCGGGAACTGAAGGCTCCGCGGAGGCACCATAGGCGGCCACCATCCGGTTGGACCGCAACTCCTGCAGCTGGCCGAGGAGCTCCTCGACGCTCTTGGCCGCGTTCGGGTTGGAGGATCCGGCGGCGGCCAGCACGATCACGTCGTTGTCCGTGACGCCGGCCTCGCGCAGCCGCTGGTCGAGCAGGGCGGCAAGGCGCGGGTCCGGGCCCAGGGGCGCGGCCGCGGCGCTGCCTGGCCGGCTCTTGACGGCCCGGGCGATATCCACCTTCACGTGGTAGCCCACGCTGAGCAGCAGCGGAACAACGACGGCGGACTGCCCCTCGGGCAGGCCGGCCACCACGTCCACCAGATCAGGCTGCTGGACGTCCACGTATGCCTCCCGGACGTCGAGTCCGGGGCGCAGGCCAGCGATGGCTGCACGCAGGGCGTTGACCTCCGCGGCTCCCTGGCTGTTGGACGTCCCGTGGGCGCAGGCGATCATGATGGGGCTGTTCATAGGGGCTAGCGTAACGTTGGAGCCGCCCTGTCCGCCCTTCTTGAATTACCGGGACGCTCCATGACATTCCCTTTTGACATCGCCCTGGTTTGGCTGGACCTGGCCGGTGTCTTTTTCTTTGCGGTCTCGGGATCCCTGCTGGCCGCACGGAAGCAGTTCGACCTCCTGGGCTCGCTCCTCCTGGCCTCGCTGGTGTCCCTGGGCGGCGGCGTGATCAGGGACATCGTCCTCAACACTGTCCCGGCGGCGTTCACGAACCCGGCATACCTGCTGCCGCCGCTGCTGGCCACCGCGCTGGTGTACTTCCTGTTCTCGAGCGTCCAGCGCTACACCTCGTTGCTGGTGCTGTTCGACGCCGGCGGGCTGGGGCTGTTCTCCATCACAGGCACCTTGAAGGCGCTGTCCTTTGGCATGAACCCGCTGGCGGCTGTCCTCCTGGGCGTGGCGACCGCAGTGGGCGGCGGACTCCTGCGCGACATCACCGCCAATGAGGTTCCCCAGCTGTTCAACAACCGGGACCTGTATGCGCTGCCGGCGTTCACCGGTGCCGCCCTGACCTCAGTTCTGTGGGTGACGGGTCTGTTTAATGCGTTCACGGCGTGTGCGGTGGCGGCCATCGTTTTTACGTTCAGGGTGGTGGCGTGGCGGCGGTACTGGTATGTGCCGCTGGCCGTCCGCGGGTGGCACCGGACGGGCTCTCCGCACGGCGAATCGCGGGGTTTCGATTAGCTAGGATATGAGCATGACTGACATGTTCCTCGAGAAATTCCGTGCGCTGGTTCCGAAGTATCTCGAGGATGAATGGCAGGTCGAGGACGGGCTGTCCTCCGAGGAGCTGGACAAGGCCCTTGCCGAACACCAGTTCCAGATTCCGCTGGTCCTGCGCGAGTTCTACCTGGCCGTCGGCGGCTGCGAGGACCTCATGGAGGCCTACCACTACTTCTGGGACCCGGACGAGCTGGAAGTCGACGACGAAGGTTTCCTGATGTTCCTCGAGGATGAGGACGAGGAATACACCTGGGGTTTCCGCGTGGGCGACCTCAGCATCCCGGACCCCATCGTGTACCGCCGCAACAACGCCCGCGGCCAGTGGAAGTCCGAGGAAGGCACGTTCTCCGAGTTCGTCTTCGACATGTTCGAGTGGGCTTTCGAGGACGAGGAGTAGGCTCCCCTTCAGGTTTGCCCCGGCCTTCCGGGGGCACATTGACACGGACACGCCGTAGTTTGAGCCTGGATCCTGCTTGGTGCGCGTCGAAGTGCCTCCCGACGGCGGGACTCACCTCGCGCTGAAGGCTCCCCTTCGGCTCTGCTCAAGTACTGCCAGGACCTGGGCGACCATCCGCTGTGGCTCATGGACCACCTCGGGGTAGCCAAACCTGAGGCAGAGGCGTCCCCCGACGACGGTGGCGTTGTTGCGGGACCTGTCCTTCTTGACCTGGCAGGGCTCCAGGTGCGTGGCACCGTCGGTTTCCACCACGAGGCACTCCTCAATCAGGAAATCAACCTCCCCACGCCGGGAAGCTCCACATGCCTGCGGACCTGCAGCCCGGCGTTTCGGAAGTGGTAGTTGGCCAGCACCTCGAGAATCGAATCGGCTCGAGGAATCACATGGTCCAGGACGGCCCTGGCCCGGGCGTTCCTGTTGCCGGGCAGCTTCCGTCGCAGGAACTCCACGGTGATATCTCCCCGTTGCGCAGCGGACTGGACCAGCGCGAGGGACTCCACAACCGGCAGGCAGTGCAACGCATGGATCAGCACGTCGGCCAGCCCCGCAACCGGCAGCCAGGGGTGGACGGGATGCAGGATGCGCCCGTGCGACACGGTTCCTGCCACCGACTTTTTGTGTCCGGGCGCCAGATGGATCACCGCGGCGTCCTTCAAGGTCCACAACCTGTAGGTGGGGGCAGCAGAGAGGCAGGTCAGGAGTGCGTTGTGCCGCATCGCCAGGCCGAGCGGGCCGGCTGCATCAGGCAGACTGTAGAGGCCCCGGCGGAGCCTGACGATACGGCCAGCCTCCAGCGCTTTGTCCAGCCGCGTTCGTGAGATTCCTACTCGGCGGAGGTGGGTAGTCCTGGCAACGCCTCCCCTGCCAAGAAGATAAGCCTCGATTTCCATGAGCTCATGGTGGTTTAGCGAGTCACCGAGGGCGAGGGCGGCAGTGAGCTATGTGGGAAAGCCGGCCGTCCTAGGGCACTTCGACACGGACACGCCGCCGCACCAGGGCCAGATCGTGAAGCAGGGCTCCAATGCGCCCCGCGACGACTGACGAAGGTCCAGAAAACATCGTGACACAAGCAGTAAATTCACGCTTGCAATCTGTGACAGATTTGTCATAAGCTGTTCACGGATCCGCTAAACGCCTCCGGCGGGTCTGATGCGAACGGAGAGATAGCCCCGGTTCACAGCAATCCCGGTTGCTGGAGACCGGGGCTATCAAGTTAACGGGGCAAGAAAGAAGCCCGGCACCTGGGGGGAGCCGGGCTTCTTTCTGCGTCGGGAATCAGCTGGCGCGGTCCACCACGGCCAGAGCGAAGTTGGACAGCGAATCCTTGACCACGCCTTCGGGCAGCGGCGCCAGCGCCGCGATGGCCTCATCGGCCCAGGAGCGCGCGACAACCCAGGATTCCGCTGTCACGGGGTGCTCGCGCAGCCCGGCAACGGCTTCGGCCAGTGCCTCGTCGGACGACAGGTCGCCGTCGATCAGGCGGAGGAGTTCGACGGCGGACTGGTCGCCATCCTCGGCAGCCTTCCGCAGGAGCAGCACGGGCAGGGTGGGGACCCCTTCGCGCAGGTCCGTACCCGGGGACTTGCCGGACTTCACCTTGACGCCGGTCACGTCGATGACGTCATCGGCGAGCTGGAAGGCCACCCCGACCTTCTCGCCGTATTCGACCAGCACCTTCTCGAAAGCCTCATCGGCGCCGGAGAAGATGGCGCCGAGCTGGCCCGACGCGGCAACCAGGGAGCCGGTCTTGTCGGCGATGACGGACAGGTAGTGTTCCACCGGGTCTTCATCGGGCCGCGGACCAACAGTTTCGTGCAGCTGGCCCAGGCACAGCCGCTCGAAGGTGCGCGCCTGGATGCCCAGGGCCCGGCCGCCAAGCTCGGACACCAGGATGGATGCGCGGGCAAAGATCAGGTCCCCGGTGAGTACGGCCACGGAGTTGCCCCATACCTCGTGCGCGGTGGGGGCACCGCGGCGGAACGGGGCGGAGTCCATGACGTCGTCGTGGTACAGGGTGGCCAGGTGCGTCAGTTCCACCACGACGGCGGCCTGCACCACGGCGGGCAGCGACGCGTCACCGAGGTGTGCACACAGCAGGGTCAGCAGCGGCCGGATCCGCTTGCCGCCGGCTTCCACCAGGTGGCGCGACGTTGCGTCAGCCAGCGGATCCGAGTTGGCGATGGCCTCGCGGAGCTTCTTCTCCACCTTGGCCAGGTTGGTGGTGATGGCCGGTCCCAGTTCAGGGTCTCCGGCGATGGCGGCGAAGCCCGCGGGCAGCTGGAGTCCGGTGGCGATGGCGCTGGTGTTGAGCGATGGTTCAGCGTCGGTCAGGCCGTGTCCGGCATGGGTCCAGCTGTGGTCTGCGGGGTTGGTCACGGGTTAACCCTAACTTTTTGTTGCGGATACCGCTGATTCGAAGCCGATGGGCTGTTGGACGTGGCCGGGACCAGCGCCTCGAGGATCCGGATCATCCGGTCCTCAACGCCCCTGGCCGACGGGTCCGTGAGGTTGGCCAGGAGCCGCACCACGAACCGCATCAGCACCGGGACGGGCATGCCGGTCCGGAGCGCGAGTTTCATCACGGCCGGTTTGCCGATCAGCGCGGCAAACACCCTGCCCAGCGTGAAGTGGCGTCCCCACTGGTCCCGCACGTAGTCCGCGTACCGCGCGAGGTGCGCGTCGGCGTCGTACGTCCCGCCCGAGGAGGCCAGGCGGGCGGAGGCGTCGATGATGAACTCTGCGGCGAACCGCGCGGACTCCATGGCGTAGGAGATGCCTTCGCCGTTGAACGGCGAGACCATGCCGCCGGCGTCGCCCAGGAGGAGCAGACCCGGCGAGTAGTGCGGGGTGCGGTTGAAGCCCATCGGCAGGGCGGCGCCGCGGATTTCACCCACCTGGTTCTCCGGCGTGAAGCCCCATTCGGCGGGCATGCCGGCGGTCCATTCGCGCAGGACCTGCTTGTAGTCGAGCTTGCCGAATTCCTTGGACGAGTTCAGGATGCCGAGGCCAACGTTCGAGGTGCCGTCGCCGACGCCGAACACCCAGCCGTAGCCGGGAAGCAGCTTGCCGTCGCGGCCGGGGAGCTCGAGCCAGCCCTCCATCCAGTCGTCGTCTGTGCGCGGGGAGGTGAAGTAGGTGCGGACGGCGACGCCGAGGGGGCGGTCGTCGCGCTTCTGTATGCCGAGGGACACGGCGGTGCGGGTGGAGTTGCCGTCGGCAGCGAGCACGACGTCGGCGCGAAAGTCGCGCGTCTCCCCCGTCTTGCGTCCGGCCCCGTCCAGGAGCGCTGCGCGGACACCGGTGACGCGGCCGTCCTCCGCGTGGAGGGCGTCGGTGACGCTGTGCCGCTCAAGAATGGTGGCACCGGCGGCCCCGGCGTGCCGGGCGAGTTCCTCGTCGAAGCCGAGCCGGGTGCGGATGAGGCCGTATTGCGGGAAGTCGGAGACCTCGGGCCAGGGCAGTTCGATGGTGCGGCCGCCGGCGATCAGGCGCAGCCCCTTGTTGCGCCGCCAGCCGTCGTTTTCGGGGTGCGGCAGGCCGAGCTTCTGGATCTCGCGGACGGCGCGGGGTGTGAGCCCGTCGCCGCACACCTTCTCCCGGGGAAAGCTCGTCTTCTCCAGGACCGTGACGTCCACACCGGCTTTGGCCAGGTAGTACGCGGCGGTGGAGCCAGCCGGGCCCGCGCCGACAATCAGTACTTTCACGCGATCAGCGGACGATGTTGCGGCGCAGCTTGGCCACCGGGCCCTTGTGGGCGGCAATGGCAGCGGCGGCCCCATTCGAAGCGTCAACGGGCTTGAAGGCGCGGTGGACCGCCACGATTCCGCCGGTCAGGTTCCGGTAGTTCACGTTGTCCCAGCCGGCCTCCTGCAGCCATGCGGCCAGGTGGTCCTGGTCCGGCCAGGCGCGGATTGACTCGGCGAGGTAGACGTAGGCGTCCGGGTTGGAAGCGACCTTGGTGGCGATGGCCGGCAGGGCGCGCATCAGGTATTCGGTGTACATGGTGCGCCACAGCGGGACCACGGGCTGGGAGAACTCGGCGATGACCAGCCGTCCGCCGGGCTTGGTGACCCGGAGCATTTCCTGCAGGGCCTTCTTGGGCTCGTTGACGTTCCGCAGGCCGAAGGAGATGGTGGTGGCGTCGAACGAGTTGTCCGCGAACGGCAGGTTGGTGGCGTCGCCGGCGATGAAGTCGATGTCCGGGCGGCGGCGCTTGCCCACCTTGAGCATCCCGAGCGAAAAGTCGCATGCCACAACATCTATGCCTGCATCGGCATACGGCTCGCTCGAGGTTCCGGTGCCGGCCGCCAGGTCGAGGACGCGCTGGCCTTTGGAAACCTCCATGGCTTCCACCACTACCTTGCGCCAGCGGCGGGTCTGCCCCATGGACAGGACATCGTTCACGACGTCGTACTTCGGTGCGACGTCGTCAAACATGGTGGCTACTTCGTCCGGACGCTTATCCAAGGATGCTCGGTTCACCATGACATTGTCTCAAATGTTCGGCAGGGCCCTGACCACCGCACGCATGACTGACGGCGCCGGCCCGAATGTCGTACGATGCCGCCGCGGACGGCCTGATTGCTGTCCGGAGTAGTGTTGTCTCATCATGACGAGCACGTTCCGCACCTTGACAGTCCCCCTGGATGGCAAAGCATTCCCCGGGGGGCTGCCTTCGTTTCTGGTGCGGGACGACGTCCTCTGCTGGACCCGCCGCGAGTCCGGCCTGGCCGGCTTCGGGGAGATCACGCGTTTCACCGCGACCGGACCCGAACGGTTCCTCGAGGCCGACATCTGGTGGCGCCACCTGGTCATCGAAGCGGACATCACCGACCTGGTTGGGCTGCCCGGCACCGGACCTGTCGCATTCGGCTCCTTCGCCTTTTCCAAGACCTCCGCGCATGAGTCGCGCCTGATTGTGCCGGAACTGGTGGTCGGCGTCCGGGACGGCCGGGCCTGGGTCACCCAGCTGACGTTCGACGACGGCGACCTCACCGAACAGAGCGCCCTCGCCGCGCTGGACCGCTGGCTCAGCGGCGGTTCAGGGGGTTCCGGCGGCTCCGCTCCGGAAAGCACGACGGCGGCAGCGGACCCGGCCGGGGACGGCACCTCGGGCCGCGGTGCTGCCGAGGCGGGCGGCGCCGTCGTACGACCACTCCCTTTGGCCGCCGGCGCGACGCTGCACACCGGGTCGCTGAGCGAGGAGGCCTGGATGGAGGCCGTCAGCGCGGGGGTGGCGGAGATCCGCACCGGCGCGCTGGAGAAACTGGTCCTGGCGCGCGACGTTGTGGCCACACTGCCGGCAGGCGTGAACGCGGCAAAGGTGCTGCGCGAACTGTCGGCGCGGTACCGCGAATGCTGGACCTACGGCGTTGACGGACTGGTGGGGGCCACCCCGGAAATGCTGATCCAGGTGGAAGGCCGGACCGCGCAGGCCCGGGTGCTGGCCGGGACCCTTGACCGCCGTGACGCGCATGGCGAGGACGGCATTCCGATGGACTTTGCCACCCGCGTCCTCGCCGGGTCCGAAAAGCAGCGGCACGAGCACGAGATCGCCATCCAGTCGCTGACTTCGCAGCTGGCGCCGTTCTCGGAGGCGATGAACGCCCATGACGAGCCCTTCATCCTGGAACTGCCCAACGTGTGGCACCTGGCTTCGGACGTCAAGGCCGAACTCACGGAGGTGGAAGGCCATGTGCCCACCTGCCTTGCGCTGATCAACGCGCTGCACCCCACGGCGGCGGTCTGTGGCACCCCCACACAGGTGGCCGGAGCGCTGATCCGCAAGCTGGAACACCTGGACCGCGGCCCGTACGCCGGGCCGGTCGGCTGGCTCGACGCCGCCGGCAACGGCGAGTGGGGCATCGCCCTCCGCGGCGCGGTGATCGAAGCGCCGGACACGGTCCGGTTGTATGCCGGCTGCGGCATCGTTGACGGTTCCCAGCCGGAAGCCGAGTTGGCCGAGACATGGGCGAAGTTCCGTCCGATGCTCGAGGCCCTGGGCATCAGCAGCTAGCTTTCACAACCCCACTGGCCCCAACTGGGTAGCAGTAACTGCCGTTTTGAGCCGTCAAAACGACAGTTACTGCTACCCAGTTGGGCGGAGTCCGGGATTGGAGACAAAAAGCAGCGCGACACGGTTGCTTTCTTCTGTGCTTTAGTTATCCAATAGTGAAACTTAGTTTTCTGTGATGTACATCTCATAATCGGCGCTACACTATGAACCGATTTAGTACCGCATACCCCTGCAACAAAAGGTAAGAATTATGCAGCTCAAGTCCCTGGCTACGGCCAAAATGACCGCCAAGGCAGCAGCACTCTTCGCCGCCGGCGCCCTCACCCTCACGGCGTGCGGTGGCGGCAACTCCACCCCCGCCGCGTCCGAGGGCGGCATCCAGCTCATCAACGCAGGCAAGCTCACGGTCTGCTCCGATGTCCCGTACGAGCCCTTCGAATTCCAGAAGGACGGCGAAACCGTCGGCTTCGACGTCGACATCGCCAAGGAAGTCGCCAAGGACCTCGACGCCGAACTGAACATCGTCGACAGCTCCTTCGAAGCCATCGAGACCGGCACCGCCCTGACCCAGTGCGACCTGGGCATCTCCTCCATCTCCATCACGGACACCCGCAAATCCGTCATGGACTTCTCCGATCCCTACCTGGACGACGACCTGACCCTCGTGGCCAGCGAAGACTCCGGCATCACCGGCCTGGACAGCGCCAAGGGCAAGAAGGTGGGCGTCCAGCAGGCCACCACCGGCGCCGACTACGCACAGGAACAGGGCATCGAGGCACAGCAGTTCGAGGACACCGGACTCCTGGTCCAGGCCCTGCAGGCAGGGACCATCGACGCCGCCCTCGGCAACCAGTCCGTGCTGGGCTACGCCATCAAGGACGACCCCAAGTTCAAGAAGGTTGAAGACTTCGCCACCGGCGAGAAGCTCGGCATCTCCATCAAGAAGGGCAACACCGCCATGGCGGAGAAGGTCAACGGCACGCTCAAGCGCCTGACCGACGACGGTTCGCTCGAGAAGTTCAAGACCACCTGGTTCGGCGAAGCCGCCAAGTAGCCAGAGCGCGGGCCCGGGCGCTGACCCGGTGCCTTCGCGGCCCTGAGAACAACGCTGTTGGGGCCCCGGACACGCCACACCGCCGTCCGGGGCCCCAGCCACGCATAACGAATGTGAGCAACCCATGGCAATGACCGCACGTCAGCGAGCCAGAGTAAGCCTGTATGTCCAGGCAGGAATCTTTGTTGTGGCCCTCGCCGCGCTGATCCTGGCCACCGACTGGAAGACGATCGGCAACAGCGTCTTCAACTTCGCGAAGATCGGGCCCATGTTTCCGGGCATCTTCGTCACCGGCCTGGTCAACACCCTGGTCTACACCTTCCTGGGCTTTATCGTGGGCCTGTCCGGCGGCCTGCTGCTTGCCCTGATGAAGCTCTCCAGCTTCCCGCTGTACCGCTGGATCGCCACCGGCTACATTGAATTCTTCCGCGGGATCCCGGCCCTGCTGGTGTTTATCGCCTTCGGCTACGGCGTCCCGCTGGCCTTCGGCGTCTCCTGGAACGTCACCGTGATCGTGATGATTTCGCTGGGCATGGTCGCTTCGGCATATATCGCCGAAACCCTCCGCGCCGGCCTCCAGGCCGTCCCCAAGGGCCAGATGGAAGCTGCCCGTTCGCTGGGCATGCCCCAGTGGCGGGCCATGGTCACCATCGTGATCCCGCAGGCTTTCAAGATCGTCCTGCCGCCCCTGACCAACGAGATCATCCTGCTCACCAAGGACTCGTCCCTGATCTATGTCCTGGGCCTGACCGCCTCGCAGTACGAGCTCACCAAGTTTGGGCGCGACGGTATTTCCAGCCTGGGTGCTGGCCTGACGCCCCTCCTGGTGGCCGGCGCCTTCTACCTGGTCATCACCATCCCGCTGAGCCTCCTGGCCCGGAAGTTCGAAAGCCGCTCCGCGCGGACCAAGCGATAGGCAGGCAAGCCAATGAACGACGTCGTACCTTCCGCCGGCAGCACCGGCACCGTCCACGCCGCCGGCGTATCCATCAAGGACCTCCGCAAGTCCTACGGCACCAACGAGGTCCTCAAGGGCATCAGCCTGGATGTGGCACCGGGCGAGGTGGTGTGCCTGATCGGCCCCTCCGGTTCCGGCAAGTCCACCCTGCTGCGCTGCGTCAACCTGCTGGAGCAGCCCAACCAGGGCAGCATCCACGTAGGCGGGTTCGAAGCCACCGACCCGGACGTGGACATCGACCGCATGCGCCGCAAGGTGGGCATGGTGTTCCAGCAGTTCAACCTGTTCCCGCACCTGGACGCCAAGCGCAACTGCTCCATTGCCCAGACCAAGGTCCTCAAGCGCTCCCAGGCCGAAGCGGACAAGGTGTCGCTGCACAACCTGGAGCGCGTGGGACTGGGCCACCTGGCCGACCGTTTCCCGGACCAGCTCTCGGGCGGGCAGCAGCAGCGCGTGGCAATTGCCCGTGCGCTGAGCATGAATCCCGAGCTTATGCTCTTCGACGAGCCCACCTCCGCCCTGGACCCCGAAACGGTGGGCGACGTCCTCTCCGTCATGCGGAACCTGGCCAAGGAGGGCATGACCATGCTGGTGGTTACGCACGAGATGGGCTTCGCCCGCGAAGTGGCCGACCGCGTGGTGTTCATGGACGGCGGTGTTGTGGTGGAGGAAGGCGTGGCCGAGCAGGTCATCGGCGCCCCCACCCAGCCACGCACCAAGGAGTTCCTGCGCCGCGTCCTGGACCCCACCCACATCGAGATCGAGGAGTAGGCGCCGACGCGCTGATCCACACAGACACGCATTCCCCGGCGCCGCGACAACCGCAGCGCCGGGGAATGTTTGCGTCACAGGGCCTTTTGCAGGTCGCCGGGAGCGCAAGGCGGACGACGGCGGCACCCTGCCCGGGCGGTTCACGGAGCCTTTACACCGGCGCGGGCAGGGGCCGAGAATGGGTCCCACCACAGCCCTGGCTCAGCAGCGCGCTGCCCGTCCGACGGCCGTCCAAACCGGGCGGTTTGCAGAGGAGCGCCAATCAATGAACGATCCATCAGCCACCACCCAAGCCACGTCGGGGGTGTCCAGGCGGGCTGCCCGGCTGGCGTCGATCCCCTCCTTCCGACGGGTTGATGCCTTTCTCCGGAAGATGACACTGATGGGGCTGGGCGAGGCCGGCGGCGACTTCACCTTCGGCAACCCGCACCAGATGCCGCCGGACCGCTACGTCAACACCCTGCGGGACGCCCTGGCACCACAGAACGACCAGTGGTTCGCCTACCAGACGAACGGCGAATCCGCCCGGGAGGCCGCCGCCGCGTCGCTTCAACGGCTCCTGGACGTGCCGTTCCGGCCCCAGGACATCTACCTCACCACCGGGGGTTTCGCCGCCATCGCGCTGGCGCTGAAGACCGTGGCGGACCCGGGCGACGAGATCATTTTCAGCCTCCCGCCCTGGTTCCTCTACGAGCCGCTGATCCTCGAAGCCGGGCTGGTACCGGTCAAGGTCAAGGTCGAAACGGAGACGTTCGACCTGGACCTGGCCGCCATTGACGCCGCCATCACGGAACGGACCAGGTGCGTGATCGTCAATTCACCCAACAACCCCACGGGACGCATCTATCCGCCCGTGATGCTGCGCCGGCTCGCGGACCTGCTGGAGACGGCCTCCGCACGCATCGGACGGCGGATCTACCTGCTCTCGGACGAGGCCTACAACCGGATCGTGTTCGACGGCACGCGCTTCCACAGCCCGGCCGAGTTTTACCCGCACACCCTGCTCGCCTATTCCTACGGCAAGACCCACCTCTCCCCGGGCCAGCGGGTCGGCTACCTGGCGCTGCCGCCCACCATGCCCGACGCCGATGGGCTCGAACCGGCCATCTCGGGCCTGCAGGTGGCAATGGGCTGGGTGTACCCCAACGCGCTGCTGCAACACGCCCTGCCCGCGCTGGAGCAGTTCACCATCGACGTCAGCCAGTTGCAGCGCCGCCGGGACCGACTGGTGGATGCCCTCGGCGGCATGGGTTACCGCCTCCGGCCGTCCGAGGGCTCGTTCTACCTTTTCGTGACATCTCCCCTGCCGGACGACGAGCCCTTCATTGAGTCCCTGGCCCGCCGCGACGTCTTCGTGTTCCCCGGCGTGCTGTTCGAAACCCCGGGCTTCTTCCGGATCTCCCTCACCGCGAACGAGGACATGATCGAGCGCAGCCTGCCGGCCTTCGAGTCGGCCCTGAAGGAAAGCAGGGGTGAGCGATGACCACGCGAACGTACCCCCAGGGTGTCCCGTAATGGATCGGCACTACTCAGCCCGATATCGCTGCCGCCGCCGAATTCTACGCCGGACTTTTTGGCTGGACATTCGAGGACGCCATGCCGCCCGGCGCGCCCGGCAGGTACCTGATTGCGAAGCTTGACGGCCAGGATGTGGCCGGATTGGCAGGCGGGCGGGAGGACATCACGGCTTGGAGTACTTACATAGCGGTGGACGACGTCGATGCAACAGCGCAGCGGCTCGTTGCGGCCGGCGCCACGGTGCTCTCGGGTCCCTCCAATGCCGGTGAGGGCGGGCGCGGTGCGGCATTGGCTGACCCGGAGGGTGTCGAGTTCCGGCTCTGGCAGCCAAAGCACCGGGTGGGCGCCCAGGCAGTCAACCAGCCGGGATCCCGGAACTTCAGCGATCTGCACACGGTCGCGGCAGGCGGAGGTCGCCGTGCCTCCCGGCTTTGAGGACGAGATCGGCTGGGTTGCGCCAACGGAGGCGGACGAACCTCCGCACTGGCATGTCACCTTCGCGGTCGCCGACCGGGACCAGGCAACGGCTGCGGCAACCCGGCTTGGCGGCCAGGTCCTGGGGCAGCGTGACACGGAATGGACGCGCGACGCACTCATCAAGGATCCGCAGGGAGCCGTGTTCACCGCCAGCCAGTTCACCCCGCCCACCGGCTAGCTACCGGGCCAGCACTCCCCCGACGGCGGCCGCAACAGCTTCCTTGATCCGCGCATGGAGTTGCCGCAGCGCCTGGCGGTCCGTGCGGACTTCGACGATGGTGCGTCCCTTGACGGGCTGGCCAAGCGCTTCGGCGAGTCCCGCCGTCGTACTGACCAGTGAATGCCCGACGCCGTATGCCGCGGCGAGTGCCGCGATGTCCACCGCGTGCGGGGTGCCGAAGAGGCGTTCGACGGCGTCCCCGTACGCGCCACTTTCGGCCACGGCGCCGTGCTCCAGGAGCCCGAAAATGGCCCCGCCGGCGTCGTTGAGGACCACGATCCGCAGGTCGGGCTGTTCCTCGCCGTTCCCGAGCAGGAGGCCTCCCGCGTCGTGCAGGAAGGTCACGTCGCCCAGCAGGACCGTGGTCTCCTGGCGCCCGCCGAGGGCGAGGCCGGTGGCAGTGGAGATGGTGCCGTCGATGCCGGCCAGGCCGCGGTTCGCGTAGACCGTGGCCGCAGGTTCGGGCGCGGGCAGCCCGGCGAGGTCGACGTCGCGGATGCCGTTCGAGGAACCCAGCAGCAGCTGGCCGCGGGCGTGCCGCCACACCAGGGCCGCGACAGACGGGCCGGTGGCAGCAGAGTCCGCGGACAGCACCCCGTCCAGCGCGTGCTGCGCGGCCGAGCCGGCGAGCAGCCAGGTGTCCAGCCAGGCGGGTGCGCCGCGGCCCGCGAAGTCGGCGAGGTCAGCGAGGTTTTCCAGCGGCAGCTCGGTGCGCCGGCCAGGCTCATACCAGGCCACGGGGACCGGCTGGTAGAGGGCGGACTGCACGTCTTCCCGGGCCAGCAGCGCCGCCACCGGCCGGGACAGGGTGGGCCGGCCAAACAGCACCACACGTTCGATCGAGTGGCCGGAGCCGGAGCCGTAGTGTTCCAGCAGGAGCCGGTACGGGCCCACGGCGTTCGGGCCGAAGCGGGCGTTCGACGACGGCTCGGCCAGCAGCGGCAGTCCGTGGGCGCGGGCAAAGGCCTCGGCGACCGGACCGGCGTCGTGTCCTGCCAGCACCACGGTCCGCCGCTCGGGAAGTGTTTCGGGGGCCGGCGGCAGGTTCATGACCAGCGGCTGGGTGCCGATCCGGTAACGCTGCCGCTCCGCCGCCGGCGGCAGCGATTCCCCGTCCGCCGGAACCAGCGGATCACGGAAGGCGAGGTTGAGCTGGACGGGGCCCGGCGGGATCTCTTCAAACGCGCGGGTGGCGGCGGAGAGCCCGGTCCGGACGGCCCGCTCCGGGTTGCTGCCTGCCGGGATGTCGGCGGCGAAGCGCACCTGCTCGCCGAAGAGGTCCGGCTGGATCGTGGTCTGGTTGGCTCCGGTTCCGCGGAGCTCATCCGGCCGGTCGGCGGAGAGGACGATCAGCGGGACCGCTGCATGATTCGCCTCCATCACGGCGGGCAGCAGGTTCCCGACGGCGGTCCCCGACGTCGTCAGCACGGCCGCCGGGGAGCCGGTCGCCAGCGCGAGGCCCAGGGCGGTGAACCCGGCGGCACGCTCGTCAATCCGCACAAAGAGCTCCACTTTGCCTGCCGCGGACGCTTCAGCCAGCGCATATGCCATGGGCGCCGACCGGGAGCCGGGCGACACCACCACATGCTGCACACCGCCGTCGAGCAGGACCCCGACGGCGATCCGCGCCGCCTCGAGGGCGCCCAACTCAGGCGCGCCGTCCCCAGCGCCGGGCACCTGCGAGGCGC
>NZ_BAAHNO010000012.1:0-88854 GCF_054656615.1 Arthrobacter sp. AD-310
CCCCCCCCCCCCCCCCCCCCCCCCCCCCCCCCCCCCCCCCCCCCCCCCCCCCCCCCCCCCCCCCCCCCCCCCCCCCCCCCCCCCCCCCCCCCCCCCCCGGCGTACTCTTTGGAATGCTGCTGTTAGTCGTTGATGAGGTCGTTCACCACGATGGTCTGGTCACGGTCGGGGCCGACGCCGATGGCCGAGAAGCGTGTGCCGGACAGCTTCTCCAGGGCCAGGACGTAGTTGCGCGCGTTTTCCGGCAGGTCCGCCAGGGTCCGCGCACCGGTGATGTCCTCGGTCCAGCCGTCGAAGTACTCGAAGATGGGCTTGGCGTGGTGGAACTCGGTTTGGGTCATCGGCATTTCGTCGTGGCGCACGCCGTCGACGTCGTAGGCAACGCAGACCGGGATCTGCTCGATGCCGGTGAGGACGTCCAGTTTGGTGACGAAGTAGTCCGTGAAGCCGTTGACACGGGAGGCATGGCGCGCCAGGACGGCGTCGTACCAGCCGCAACGGCGGGGACGGCCCGTGTTGACGCCGAACTCGCCGCCGGTCTTCTGCAGGTACATGCCCATCTCGTCAAAAAGCTCAGTGGGGAACGGGCCGGCGCCCACACGCGTGGTGTACGCCTTGATGATGCCGATGGAGCGGGAGATGCGGGTAGGACCGATCCCGGATCCAACCGACGCGCCGCCTGCGGTCGGGTTGGAGGAGGTCACGAACGGGTAGGTGCCGTGGTCCACGTCCAGGAACGTTGCCTGGCCGCCTTCCATCAGCACAACCTTGCCCTCGTCCAGGGCAGCGTTGAGGACCAGGGTGCTGTCGATGACCAGCGGGCGGAGCCGCTCGGCGAAGGACAGGAAGTACTCCACGATTTCGTCCACCACAACGCTGCGGCGGTTGTAGACCTTGACCAGGAGTTCGTTCTTCTGGCGCAGCGAGCCTTCCACCTTCTGCCGGAGGATGGATTCGTCGAAGACGTCCTGGACGCGGATGCCCAGGCGGGCCACCTTGTCCATGTAGGCGGGGCCGATGCCGCGGCCGGTGGTGCCGATGGCGCGCTTGCCAAGGAAGCGCTCGGTGACCTTGTCGAGGACCTGGTGGTACGGGGCCACCAGGTGGGCGTTGGCGGAAACACGGAGCTTGGAGGTGTCCGCGCCGCGTGCCTGCAGGCCGTCGATTTCCTGGAAGAGCGCCTCGAGGTTCACTACGCAGCCGTTGCCGATGATCGGCACCGCGTTGGGGCTGAGAATGCCTGCCGGCAGCAGCTTGAGTTCGTACTTTTCACCGCCTACGACGACGGTGTGCCCGGCGTTGTTGCCGCCGTTCGGCTTGACGACGTAGTCGACGCGGCCGCCCAGAAGGTCGGTGGCCTTGCCTTTACCTTCGTCGCCCCACTGGGCTCCTACGATCACAATTGCTGGCATGGGATCCTCCCCCATTCGTTCGGGCTGCTCCAGTGGCCACGGCGTGGCCGTTCCGGTGCGGCACCGTTCATGAGAATGCCCCGAGTGGACCCGCTTCCGGCGTTCCGCGGACGGAACAACAGTGCAGTGGCCCCGGGGCTCTTACCACCCAAGTTTAGCCGATAGTGATGTTCGTCCACTTGAAAGGACGCCGCGGTCCTTTACGCAAGGTAAAGGACCGCGGCGGATGGCTGCGGTGGTGCCTATTCGTCGTCGGCTTCCCCTGCCGGCCGGGAGGTCTGCTCGGCGAGGCTGTCCCAGAAGGAGGTGTCGGCGTCGGCGATCGAGCCGTCGGCAATGGCTGCGGCCGTGGAGGTCAGGGTGGTTACGGTCTGCTGGATCAGGTAGCCGTTGCTGCGCAGGCCCAGGGCATACCCGTCCAGGTAGTGGTCCGACATGCCCCGCATCTCGAACAGCAGCGTGGCAATGCCGTATTCCACCGCGATTCCGTTGCGGCTGATGGTTTCGGCGCTGCCGCCCACGTACTTGCCCAGGTGGCCCCAGCCGGTGGAGTCGACGTTGTCGAAGACGACGGCGCCGAGCTGCTTGGACTTTTCAACGACGTCGGCGTCCGCGTTGGGGGTGGTGGGGTACAGGATGGAGCCGGATACCAGTTCGCCGTCCCGCTGGCTGCGGGTGCCCTGGTGGTGCAGGTCGATCATGTAGTCGATGTTGTATTTGCGCATCACGTTGTTGTGCAGCGCCTGGGTCTCGGGCTGGACCTTAGCCACGTGGTCTCGGTTCAGGTCCACGCCCTCTGCGTTGTAGCGGGTCATGTTGCGGTCACCCTTGGCGAGGTAGTCCTCCAGGGAGAAGTTCACGTCACCCATGGCGCCGTCCGCGTTGAGCATGGGCACCACCAGGATGTTCACGCCGTCAAGGATGTCAGCAGATTTGCCGGTGCCCAGGTGCTTAATGAACTGCAGCGCACCTTCGGTGGTCAGCTGCTCGTTGCCGTGCTGCTGGGTCAGGTAGAGGATGGTCGGCTTGGCCGGGTCCGAGACGTACTTCACCAGGTGGATGTCACGGCCTTTGACGGTCTGCCCGATCACTTCCAGCTCCATTGCCGGCTGGCGGGCGTCCTGGTCCTTCAGGAACGAAACCATCTGGTCGTAGGTGGCCAGCTTGGATGTGGTGATCTGGCCGTTGCCGTCATAGTTTGGGCCCTCGCCCACAGCGTTTGCCAGCGGGGCGGGTCCTGCGACGACGGCAAGCGCCAAGGCGCCGGAAACGGCGAGATTTCTGAAAGCAGCCAGGGATTTCTTCACAGTGCGTTTACCTCTTTCGAGTGCATTAGGTGCGTCCGTCCGCGATGTCCCCCATTGCGGACGGTGACAAGAGCCAACCAAGGAAAACGATTTCTGTCAATGTGCATAACGTTAAGGACCAGTCACTTATTACGTTTGTAAATATTGCCCTAGTACCCGCAAATTGGCGCGGGTATTAGCGGCATTTTCCGTAGGGTCAGGAAATGCTGTAATTCACCCGGCCGGCAGTGGAGGTGCCCAGCGAAAGGCTCAGCAGCTCCGGCTGGCTAACGATGCCCACCCGGACCGCAGACACTTGGTACTCCCCCATCCCGGCAGCCACATCCTTTGGCCTGTCCCCGGCCCACGGCTGGTCGGGTTGGACGTTGACGTGGATGGACACGAGAGCGCTGACTGTCGTGAGCAGAGTGCCGACGTCGGTACCTGCTGTTGCTGTCAACGGAGCCAAGGTTGGCGGCAGGTTGCTAACGATGGCGCTCGTCGGTTCCACCACGGAGGTGGTGACCGCTCGCAGAACGGCTGCGGTGAGATCGCCCAGCAGCAGCGGCGTGAGATCGAGCCCTATGGTGGTGAAGGTCGGTGTCAGTGTTCCCGCTCTAATCTCCCCCAGCGTTCCACCGATTGAAATTTCGGTGCTTCCGAGCAGCCCAACATCCGCCCTGACTGTCGCGGAAACTGTCACCGCGTCGATCGCGGCACGCAGTTGTGTGGTGATCCCGCCCAGAAGGACGCGGACGTCGTCCTGCAGCTGGGTTATGCCTGCAGTCGTCAGAACAACGGGGCTGTTGGGCGTGAGGGTGTTCAGTGGCGCCGCGCCAGGAAGCTTCGCCAAATCCACCCACAGGCGCCCCGCGTTCACATCGAGTGTGACGGCACCCCTGCTTTGTGGCTCCTCCAGCAGGCGGTGGACCGCTGACACATCCGGCGTGCCAAGTTCGACGGCAGTTGTCGTGGCGACAAGGCCCAGGCTGCCGAGGACTTTCGCAACTTCGCTGTCCAGCGTCCGGACAAGGTCGTCCTCCAAGCCCGGCAGCATTCCGAGCAGGCTTCCCGTAGCAGTCGTGGTGGGCTCTGAAATGCTGACAAGCGACGGCACTGATGCGCCCAGGTCAAGGCTGGCAACGCCATATTCCCGAGTGACCATTGGTGCGGCAGCCAGTGTTGGCCAGCCGTTGACAACCCCGCACCCCTCCACCGAGGAGGACGAGGCTACCGCTCCGACGTCGAGCGTTATCCCGGCCAGCGATGCGGGAAGAATGCTCCCCAGCGAAATCGTGGCGGAATCCGGTGCGGTGCCGGCGCCGGTCGCCGTCCCCGTAACATCCACGGCCCCGGACTGGTCGGTCACCAGGCCTGCAGCAGCACGGGCCTGCCCGCTCTCCTGGGCCTGGGCCCACTGCGTGTACGTGCCCAGGCTGCCTACGGGTGCACCGAGTCCCAGCGCCGCGGTTACCGGGGTGTCGCCGAGGACCGTCACAGGCAGCTTGCTCAGGAACGCGTCGGGCACGCCCGCCGCCCCGGTGGCCGTCACGGGGACCGGGGTTGCCGTGCCGTCGGTGTTGGTGACGCTCAACCCTTCAACCCCGGCGAGGGTCGACAGGTCCACTCCCAGGACGCTTCCCGAAAGCTGCTGCGCCGCGGCCCGGCTGCTGAAGAGGGTGTTCGTGGCGCAGTCGCCCGGCGAGCCGACACCAACGGTACCGCCCGCCCATTCGCTGTCTGTCCACGCGGCAGTTGTGACAGTGGTTGTTGCCAGCAGTGAAGCGGCAGCGATAGCCGTGACCGTCAGGAAGAGGCGGGGCTTCCCGACGGCGTCCCGCACCCTTGTTGCCATGCCTGCCTTCACGGCGTCCCCCCTGGCTTGGTCCGTCCCCCGCGCATGGCAGCCACAACCGCCGCTCCCAGCAGCAGGAGACCGCCGCCCGCGAACAATCCCTGCCGCACCGCGGCTCCGGTGTCTGCCAGCGGAACCGCCGGGCGCTGCCCCGGCGTGCCCCCTCCGTCGGCCCCGCCCGCGGTGATCCCAATGCCCAACGCGAGCGTTGCGTCCTCCGGATCCGGCGAGGACGGCGGGCGGGACAGGACGAAGCGCAGGTAGGACCCTGCGTCCTCCTGCACATCCCTGAGCGGAATTACGTCATCCGGGCGGTGCTCGACCAGCGTCACCGCGACTATCCGGGAAGTGGACCCCTCCGGGCAACTCAAGGCCCCGCCGAGCCCGCTGCTCCCCTGCCACGGCAAGTCGCACTCGTCCACAGCAACGACATACGTCTCTGTTCCTGCGATCTCCCCGTCTGCGGTTAGCTGCAGGGTGGACTCGCCGTTGGGCTGGTCCACGGACACCCCGATCTGCCAGCTGAATGCTTCCCCCGCCTGCAGCGGCGGAATCACCAGCGGAAATATGGAGGAGGAGAGGGACAGCAGGCCAGCCGTTCCAGTCTCCGGGACGGGAAACATATGCTCGTCTGCAACGGCGGCAACTGGGGTGGCGCCTGCCAGCAATACCGCGGCCACACCTGCTGCGCCCGCGGTACGCCTGGATCTGGGTCCCGCCATGTCATCTACGACCTTACTTTTCGGTGTCGGCTGCGGCGCCGTCTTCTTCGGCACGGGCTTGGCCGGCAGTGCCGCGCCTGGGCCAGTACGCCCACGTCACCATTGCGGTGACCGCCAGTGTGGCTGCGCCCAGGAATTCCGGTCCGCGTGACGCCATGACCCATGCTCCGAGTCCGGGTACCGTCACCAGGACTTTCTGCGCGGTGGCCACCTCGTAGGGCAGCGGGTCATCGGAAATGTTCGCGTCGCCGCGGAGCCGCAAGGAGGCCGTGGCCCCCTCGTCCGTCGGTGCATCGACCGCTACCACCCGGTGCGTCACCAGGGCAGTGCCAGCTTCCCGCCGGACGGAGACGACGTCGCCGGGTACAAGATCTTCGGCCGGAACCTGGACGGTCAGCGACAACGCCCCTACCGGATGAAGCGGCTCCATGGACCCCGTCCGGAACACAATGAAAGACGCCTTGAAAAAGAAGCCCAGGATCAGGGAGAGGATGCACGCCAGCCCCAGCACGGCGACCAGAGTAAGCGAAACTTCCCGAAACCCCTTGGCAATAATCCGAACAGCCCGCGGAGCCCCTGTTCCGGACGGCACATCCGCCGCCCGGAACAGGGTTTTACGCAGGACCGGTACCCGCTGCACAGATAGTGGCTACGGCTGGCCCACGGTGCTGCTGAAGGTCCACACCGGTGTTGTCTTCAGCCCCTGTAGTTCAACGCCGGCGCTCGAAGGCAGGGTCAGGGCAAAGCAGAGGCTCACGGGGGTGCCGGGTGCCGCGTCTGTCGCACCGGCTGGAAGGTTTATGGGAGTATCTGAACGAGTGCTCAAAGTCGAACCGACACGAACCAAGTCGGTTCCATTCGGGCCGAAGTTGGCCGCGTTGCACAAGTCCTTATCCACACCTTGCTTCAACTGGTAGCGAAGGGCCCCATACAGCGCTGACGAGTTTGTGACGGAGTCAGCTTCATCAAGTCGGGCTGCCCCAGTGAGTGTGGCGACCAACGATTGCGACTTGTCAGAAGCCCGCAACTGCATGGGGGCGTAGACCGTAGTGCCGGGAACCAGGTTGTCGGCATTAACGCTGAAGGTCAGCGCACCACCCGGGGCAGCATCCTTATCGCCCCAGACCGCGTCACCCGCTGGTCCTGTCCATGTGTTCTGCTGCATGTGATAGACCTTGGTCCCCGGTCCGCCGCCATTTTCGCTTTGGCCGAAGACCCATTCGTTGTCTGTCCAGGCGGCGAGCGTGAAAGCTGCGCCAATCCCCAATACAAGTCCGCCGGCCAGGAGCGCACGGACTTTAGTAGCTTTTTCTGAGCGCGGCTTAGCACTGGTTGATGCAACCATGATTTCCCCCAAATTGGAATTTTTCCCCGAACGGTAATGAACCGGGACACGGGTGATGGAGGATTTATCGGTACTTCCCCCAAAAAACCGATACGACTAACCCAATAGGGGATCCAAACGAAAGTCAAGCCGGTGTACTAATTGTTATGGGTGGCCGGGAATTTGATGTGATAAACGACGGGAAAATGCGCGAACACGTGCGGCAATTTGCACCCATTGAGGGCCGCCGCCTTCGCCCGGCGTTTCGCATCCAGGGTCTTGGTAAACTGGACACGGCCGGCCAGGAACCGGCCCACCCCAAAATACCGCCGCTGATGCGCCGCGCCCCCGCGCGTCCAACTCCGCCGGCGGAAGCACCGCCAATCCCCGCAGGAGAACCAGCACTACATGACAGCCCTGGCCCCCGAATCCTTCCATGAGCAGCTCCTGAGCCGCCGCTACGAGCCCAACGTCGCCGCCGTCAACGAACTCTGCGATTCCCTGCAGGAAACCCGGCCCGGGACGGCCGTGCCCTACGTGGACCCCATGCACGACGTTGAGGAGTGCCGCATCATCAGCCTGTTCTCGAACATCGGTGAAGCGGACCAGTCCGGCTTCATCACCGCGGGAGACCAGGACGCCGCCACCAGGATGCTCGGCATCCAGTGGAAGCTCGGCCTGCGTCCGGAATACGTGATGCCCTGGAATGTGCACCCCTGGCACACTCCCGGCGAGCCCAATGGAAAATTCACCCCTGACCAGATCCAGGCGGGCCTCAAGCCGCTGCTCAAGTTCCTGGCGCTGGTCCCCCGCGCTTCGGTGATCGTCGCCCACGGCACGGAAGCGAACCGGCTGGCAAACCTGCTGCTCAAGACCGAAGTGCCGCTCCTCTGGCGGCGCGGGCTCAAGACCTACAAGGTCCGCTCCCTCAGCGGCCGTGCCTTCGCTGGATCGCCGGCCCGCCAGGAGGAATACCTGCAGGAAATGCGGGTGGCCTATGCGGACGCCATGGCACGCACGGGCCTGCAGAGGGCATAGTCCACGCCTGTACCTCCGGGGATTGAGCCTGTCGAAATCCAAGTTTCGACAGGCTCAACCACCGAGATAATACGACGGCGGGCGGCCACCTTTCCAAATGAAAGGTGGCCGCCCGCCGTCGTAATTACAAACGCTGTTAAGCCTCGATGGCTGCCTTGGCCGTCGGGTCAGAGTCGTTGAGGAACTTTGCGATACGCTCCGGTTCCTCAGCCTCGCCGATGGCGGCCGAGGCGCGCCCCAGCGCGTAGAGCGCCCGCAGGAACCCGCGGTTGGGCTCATGCTCCCAGGGAATCGGCCCGGCCCCGCGCCAGCCGTTGCGGCGCAGGGAGTCCAGTCCACGGTGGTAGCCCACCCGGGCGTAGGCGTAGGAATCGATGGTGCGCCCCTCGGCCCATGCGTCCTCCGCCAGGATGGCCCAGAGCAGCGACGAGGTGGGGTGCTTGGCCACGAGGTCTACCGGCTCCTGGCCGAGGGCCAGGTGCTGGTAGATCTCGGGTTCGGCCGGCAGGAGCGTAGGCTCCGGCCCCATCAGGTTCTTGCGGAACTCATCCGACATTTAGAAGGTCTTTCCGGCCGAACCGAGCTGCTTGGTGGCCTCAACCACGCGGGCTGCGAGGCCGGCTTCGGCGGAAGCGCCCCAGACGCGGGGGTCGTAGGTCTTCTTGTTGCCCACTTCGCCGTCGACCTTCAGGACGCCGTCGTAGTTCTTGAACATGTGGTCGGCCACCGGACGCGTGTAGGCGTACTGGGTGTCGGTGTCGATGTTCATCTTGATGGTGCCATAGGACACGGCGTCGGCGATTTCCTGGTCCGAGGAGCCGGAGCCGCCGTGGAACACCAGGTCGAACGGGTTTTCCTTGCCGATCTTCGCGCCAACCTGGGCCTGGATGTCCTTCAGGATCTCCGGGCGGAGCTTTACGCCACCGGGCTTGTAGACGCCGTGCACGTTGCCAAAGGTCAGTGCCGTGATGTAGCGGCCGTTCTCGCCGGCGCCCAGGGCTTCAACGGTGGCCAAGGCATCTTCAACCGTGGTGTAGAGCTTTTCGTTGATTTCGTTCTCGACGCCGTCCTCTTCGCCGCCCACGGTGCCGATTTCGACCTCGAGGATGATCTTGGCAGCTGCGGTGCGCTCGAGCAGCTCGCGGGCGATGCGCAGGTTCTCCTGCAGGGTTTCGGCGGAGCCGTCCCACATGTGGGAGTTGAACAGCGGGTTGCGGCCGGCCTTGACTTCAGCTTCGGAGGCGGCGAGCAGCGGCAGGACGAAGCCGTCCAGCTTGTCCTTGGGGCAGTGGTCCGTGTGCAGGGCGATGTTGACGCCGTAGTTCTTGGCCACCTCGCGGGCGAAGGCTGCGAAGCCCAGGGAACCGGCGACCATGTCCTTGGTGGAGGCGCCGGACCAGTAGGCGGCACCGCCGGTGGAGACCTGGACGATGCCGTCGGACTCAGCCTCGGCGAAGCCGCGGAGCGCTGCGTTCAGCGTCTGCGAGGACGTGACGTTCACGGCCGGGTATGCGAAGCCGCCCGCCTTCGCACGGTCGATCATCTCGGAGTAGATCTCTGGGGTTGCAATGGGCATGCTGACTCCTATGCTGAGTTTCGTCTGAGGGCTGGTAACCCGAAGACCGCTTTACGGCTAGCTCCATCCTAGCGATATCCGCCACACCGCCGGCGTTTCGGGTCAGGGGCAGGTAACACTCCCGTGACTTGGGCGCGGGCGCCTATACGTGCTGGTTGAACACGTGCCGCCGGACCCAGGCGTGCATGGCGATGGCCGCGGCGGAGGCGGCGTTGATGGACCGGGTGGAGCCGAACTGCTCGATGGACAGCGTTGCCTCGGCGGCCTGGTGCACCTCCGGCGTCAGCCCGGGCCCCTCCTGGCCGAAGACCAGCACGCAATTCCTGGGCAGGTCGTACGTTTCCAGCGGGACCGAATCCGGGAAAATGTCGATCCCGATGATCGCCAGTCCCTCCCCCTGCGCCCAGGCCACGAAGTCTTCTACGGTGGGGTGGTGGCGGACGTGCTGGTAGCGGTCGGTGACCATGGCGCCGCGCCTGTTCCACCGGCGTCGTCCGATGATGTGCACCTCTTTGGCGAGGAACGCGTTGGCGGTCCGCACCACGGTGCCAATGTTGAGGTCGTGCTGCCAGTTCTCGATAGCCACATGGAAGTTGTGCCGGCGGGAATCAAGTTCCGCCACGATCGCCTCATGCTTCCAGTAGCGGTACTTGTCCAGCACGTTGCGCCGGTCCCCGTCCGCCAGGAGGTCCGGGTCCCAGTGGTCCCCTTCCGGCAGGTCGCCTTCCCAGGGCCCGACGCCGACCTCCGCCCTGGGTGCCCCGGCTTCCGTTGCGTCCGGCTCCCCGGAAGGAAGGGCTGGCGGGTCTGGCAGGCCGGGCGTTTGGTTCACCCCTCAACACTAGACTGGACCACTGGAGCATTCATCACCGGCGGAGGTAAGTGTGGCAACAGCAGACCAGGTAGCAGGCAACCCGGCGGTTTACCGCAGCGGACAGGACATTGAGTGCTGGCTGACGGACATGGACGGCGTACTGGTCCACGAGAACCAGGCCGTGCCCGGAGCCGCGGAGCTCATCCAGCGCTGGGTGGACACGTCCAAGCGCTTCCTGGTCCTCACAAACAACTCCATCTTCACACCGCGGGACCTGGCCGCACGGCTGCGCGCGTCCGGACTGGAGGTACCGGAGGAGAACATCTGGACGTCCGCCCTGGCCACGGCCCAGTTCCTGAAGGACCAGGTGCAGGGGTCCGGGTCTGGCAACCGCGCCTACACCATCGGTGAAGCAGGGCTTACGACGGCGCTGCACGAGGCCGGCTTCATCCTCACCGACCAAGACCCGGACTTCGTGGTGCTTGGCGAAACCCGCACGTATTCCTTCGAGGCCATCACCACGGCCATCCGGCTCATCCTGGCAGGGGCACGGTTCATCGCCACCAACCCGGACGCCACCGGCCCGTCCAAGGATGGCCCGCTGCCGGCCACAGGCGCCATCGCCGCGCTGATCACCAAGGCCACGGACCGCGAGCCATACGTCGTGGGCAAGCCCAACCCGATGATGTTCCGCTCCGCGATGAACCAGATCGATGCCCATTCCGAGACCACCGCCATGATCGGGGACCGGATGGACACAGACATCATCGCGGGCATGGAGGCCGGGCTGCACACGGTCCTGGTCCTCACCGGCATCACCGGCCGCGAGGACATCGGGGCCTACCCGTTCCGGCCCAACCAGGTGCTGAACTCCGTGGCGGACCTGAAGAACCAGATCTAGAACACGCTCACCTTCGACCCGCCGCGGGGCAGCGGGAAGTATCCGTCCAGCAGTTCGCCCAGGATGGGGTTGTACACGTTGGGGTTCCATCCCGGGCTGGCGTGGGCTGGGGCGGCACCGGTCGTCTGCAGGTCGGTGGACACCATGTTGTCCTTGAAGGCCACCGCCCACGCCTCTACCGCAGTCTGGTAGCGGACGGTCCGGTCCCTCGGGTTGCCGATGTAGGCCATCCTGGCGCCGCCCAGCTTGCCCGCGAACCGTGTCCCGTCGAAGTAGTAGATATACGCGGATTCCGTCTGGATAAGCACGCTGGACGGCGCGATCGGGGACAGTTGCTCCATGGTCTGGTCCAGGATCTGCCGCCAGCTCCGCTCGTCCTTGTGGATCACCCGCTCCCCCAGTTCATAGCCGCCGCGCAGCGTGGACGGGAACCGGAAGCCGCGCTCATAAAGGAACACCACGCCGTCGAACCAGCTCTGGTCCAGCACATCATGCTTGCTGTACGGGCTGGAGTCCAGGACGATGAACTGCACCTCAACCCCGTGGATCTCCAGGAGCCGCGCCGCCACCTGGGTTGCCACCATCCCGCCGAAACTGTGCCCATAAAAGAACAGTTTGGTGAGCTTCTCGGCGCGGACGTACTCGATCAGGGCGATCACGACATCGTCGATGTCAAGCCCCTGGTTCGAATAACCGACGGCGGCCAGACGGGCGCGTTTGTTCAATGAACCGCGCAGGGAGTTGAGGATCCACTGCGCCTCTTCCCAACTGGTCTTGTAGCCGGGAAAGAGGAACCAGCACGCGTCCGGGTAGTAGGCGTCGGCGAACTGGTCGGTTACCGGCAGGATCCTGTTGATCTGCCGTTGCGACTGGACTTCCCGGGTGAGGAGCATGTCCGCCGCCAGCAGCCCCGCGGAGCCGGCCCCCGTGAGGAAACTGCGCCGGGAAAACCTCTTGAGGGCAGCAGCTTCCGACAGCAACCGGGCAGCGGAGCTCCCGCGCCGGTCCTGCGGATTTACCTCCCCCTCATACGGCACACCCCTACCGTAGGCACAACGGAAGACAGTGCCGCAAGCAGCGGAATGTAACCATTCAGTGACGCCGGGTCAGCTCGCGGTGCGGCCCTCGGCAGCAGGATACGGCTCCTGCGGGTCCCGTTGGCGCCTGATGATTTCCTGGCCGATATCGTTATAGCGGCCCAGCAGTTCCGGCCCGGCCAGGGCCTTGGGTGTGTCCAGCAGGGCGAACAGGGAATCGCTGGCGGCCAGCAGCTCTTTGTCCGTGTATTCGGCAAGGGGCCGGCCGAAAAGCTCCTCGATCCGTCCCGGAGGCAGGGCTGCGAGGCTGTCGTATCCGTCCGGAAGGAACGGTTCGTCATCGTCCACAAGGACCAGGGGCTGGGTCCCCGGCGCCGCGGCGGATGGGATGCCGGACGTCACATCCATGTGCAGGGATACGCCAGGGCTCTTAACCCCCGGCGATGCGTGGAGGTCCATGGCCGTGAGGTCGCGGCGCAGTCCCGCAAGCGCCGAAGACTCAACGAGTGCGGCGCGGGAAAGGTCAACCCGGATGTGGGAGCGGATGCCCATCCGCCGGATCCTGCGGATGATGTGGACAAGGTCCGGGCGGGACTCCTGGTCCAGGGTTCCCGCCACGTCTATCCGGACGGTGTCGTCAGGGATATCGAGGTGAACGAGGGCATTCAATGAACGTTCCATAGGTACTCCAAAAGAGGGACTATGGCCGCGGGCTCAACCTCGGCAAGCGTAACCCCGCGCGGGAGTGCGCCACAACCCACCGGTAACATCAAGGCCCGCAGGGGACGGGCCACTCGGCCCCTTCCCTGCAGGCCTCACCAAAACCGGATCAGGAGAGTCCGAGCTCGTCCTTTCCGAAAGCGAACAGGTAGGGAACGCCGGTTTCCGCTTCGATCTTCTCCTTGGCCCCTGTGTCGCGGTCGACAATGACAGCCACGGCGACCACGTTGCCCCCGGCCTTGCGGACGCCTTCCACGGCGGTGAGGGCGGAGCCGCCGGTGGTGGAGGTGTCCTCCAGGACCAGCACCTTGCGGCCTTCCACCGAGGGGCCTTCCACCTGGCGGCCCATGCCGTAGGACTTCTGCGCCTTGCGGACAACAAAAGCGTCCACGGTCCGGCCGGCGTCGGCGGCGGCGTGCATAACGGCCGTGCCCACGGGATCAGCGCCCATGGTGAGGCCGCCGGCGCATTCGAAATCGATGCCGGCCTCGTCCGCCAGGGCCAGCATCACCTGGCCCACCAGCTTCGATGCCTCGTGGTGCAGCGTGATCCGGCGAAGGTCGATGTAGTAGTCCGCCTCGGCACCGCTGGAGAGGATCACCTTGCCGCGGACGACGGCAAGTTCCTTGATCAGTTCGAGCAGGCGGGCGCGGGCGGCTGCAGGGTCCACTGCAGTCTCACTGGGGGAAGTCATGCGTTCCAGTTTAGTGGGTCACCGGCGGGCAAATTCGGGGGCATGCTCAGGCAGCGGCCCGAAGGCGATGATCCTGGGCAGGACCCGCCTCAGAACCGGGGCGTGCCGCAGGATAAACAGCACAATCGGCTGGGCGGCCGGCCTTCTCCCGGCAAACAGGGGCACGAACACTGCCCGGTGCATGATGCGCTGGACGGTCTGCACAATGACGGTGGGTACGAGGCGGCGCCGTTGCACCGCAGCCAGGTCCCTGGTGGGCACATAGCCCCGCAGCAGGCCCGGCGCCAGGCGTGCTGCTGCGGCCGCCGCATCCTGGATGGCCAGGTTGATGCCCACCCCGCCCACCGGCGACATCGCATGCGCAGCATCCCCGATGCAAAGGAACCCTTCCACGTACCAGCGCCGGAGCCGGTCCAGGCGGACATCCAGCCAGTGCAGGTCATCCAGGGAGCGAATCGAGTCCACCCGGTCGGCGAGGTCCGGGCGGAGCCGGGCCACCCGCGCACGGAAACGCTCCAGGCCCTCCTCCCTGATCCTGGCGTTGTCCCCTTTGGCGCTGACGTATCCCAACTGGTAGTAGTCCGTTCGGTTAAGGGCGATCATGGCGTCGCGGTCCCCAAAGGCAGGCACCACTCCGGCGACGTCCCCCTCTTCGGAAACCCGGCGCGGCAGCTTGAACCACCAGGTGTCGAAGGGCACCGGATACTCCCGGGGCCGAAGCCCCGCCGCGGCCCGCAGCACCGAATGCCGGCCATCGGCGGCAACCACCAGATCCGCACGCAGCACCCTCTCAGGTCCGGCGGCGGCACCCCGGCCGGTCCGGTAGCGCACCCCGGTGACGCGGCCGCCGTCGTACTCCAAGCCCGTGGCCCCATGCTCCATCAGGAGCGTGAAGGCGGGCTCGGCGGCGGCCTCGGACGCAAGGAAGTTCAGGAAGTCCCACTGCGGCATCATGGCGATGTAGTTGTACGGGGGCTTCAGGGCCGTGAAGTCACCCAGCGTGACGGTGCCGGCCCCGGGAACGGGAAAAGCCACGCGGGTCAGCCGGCTCTGCGGCAACCTGCGGAACCGCTCCCCCAGGCCGAGTTCGTCAATCAGCCGCACCGTGGACGCGTGGACGGTGTCGCCGCGGAAATCGCGGAGGAAGTCGCCGTGCTTTTCGAGGACTGCCACCTGCACCCCGGCCCGGGCCAGCAACAGGCCCAACAGCATCCCGGCGGGCCCGCCGCCGACAACAGCACACCCTGTCCGCTCCATGGTCCTAAGCTACGCCCGCCGTGACCTGCTGCACAGCAGCCCCTGCCCGGGCTAGGCTGGTCCACATGCGCGAACTCCAGGCCACCATCATCAAAGAAATGGGCGTGCAGCCCCGGATCGATCCCGCGGGAGAGGTGCGCAAGCGCGTGACCTTCCTCAAGGACTACCTTAAGGCGACGGGAACCAAAGGCTTCGTCCTGGGCATCTCGGGCGGCCTCGATTCTTCCCTGGCCGGCAAGCTTGCCCAGCTGGCCGTGGACGAGCTCGAGGCCGAGGGGGTCGAGGCCAACTTCGTGGCCGTCCGCCTGCCGTACGGGGTGCAGCACGACGAGGAGGACGCCCAGGCGGCACTGGACTTCATCCAGGCCAAGACCGAATGGACCTTCAACATCTCTGCCGCCGTGGACGGGTTCGAGGAAGAGTTCGAGAAGACCGTGGGTAACGGGATTTCGGACTTCCACAAGGGCAACACCAAGGCCCGCACCCGCATGATCGCCCAGTACGCCCTTGCCGGCGAGCACAACTACCTTGTCATCGGCACGGACCACGGCGCGGAATCCGTCACGGGCTTCTTCACCAAATACGGCGACGGCGGCGCGGATATCCTTCCACTGTTCGGCCTGAACAAGCGCCAGAACCGGGCCCTGCTGGCCGAACTCGGCGCCCCGGCCCGGGTCTGGGAGAAGGTGCCCACCGCCGACCTGCTCGATGACCGTCCCGGCCGCACGGACGAGGACGAACTGGGCCTCACCTACGACCAGATCGACGACTACCTTGAGGGCCGCGAGGTTCCGGACCATGTGGCGGAACTGATCGAACAGAAGTACCTGCGCACCCGGCACAAGCGGACCGTGCCCGTCAGCATCTTCGACACCTGGTGGAAGCACGAGGGCCCGGAAGAGCCCCGCGCCGGACTCTAGCCGGCCAACCGGCCCCGCCACGGCAGCCCCTGGAACTACGACGGCGTGCCGCATCCCACGAGGTGCGGCACGCCGTCGTTGTTTCCTGGCATAGGCCGGCTACTTAGGCCGTGCTGCCTCGCCGTTGCCCAGCTGCTGCGTGATCCGGTGCGCCTCAGCCATGAGGAGGGCGCCCAGTTCGGGCTGCCGCTCCGCTTTGAAACGCGGCTCGATACCGGTCAGGGACAGCGCCCAGGCAGGTCTGCCGGAACGGTCGAACACAGCGGCGCCCATACCCCAGGAGCCTTCCAGTACCAGTCCCGGGTTCACCGAATAGCCTGCCTGCCTGGTCCGGGCGAGGTTGTCCCGGACCACGCCTGCACTGTGGTTGGCAGCGTAAGCGCCTGCATGGGAAGCCCAGTCCTTGAGGATGGCTTCCCGCTCACCCTCCGGCAGGAACGCCATGATCGCTGTCCCGGCAGATGCGACGCCCAGCGGAAACCTGACGCCTTCGTGCAGCACGAAGGAACGGACCGGGAAGCTGCCCTCCTCCCGCAGCAGGCAGACGGTTTCGGCGCCGCGGCGGACGGAGAAGAACGCACTCTCCCCGGTGGCCTGGGCGAGCCGGCGCAGGCTGGGCCGGGCGATGTCCTCCAGCGGGAACCTGGCGGAGGCTACCGACCCCATGAGCAGGGCCTCAGGGCCGAGCACCCAGTTGCCGGTCACGGCGTCGTGGTCCAGCAGCCCCTCGGCGGCGAGCGACGTCAGGAGCCGGTGGACGGTGGGCCTGGTAAGTCCTGATTCGCGGACCAAGCCAGCCAGCGGCATGCCTTCCGCGCCGCGGCCGACGAGTCGCAACAGCCCCGCGATGCGGCTCACTACCTGGGCCCCCTGGATGGGCTGACCGGTCATTTTTCCTCCCAATTGTCCATATTATGGATGGCTTCCAGCATAGCGTCCACAGTATAAAAACCTGTTGAAGAGCCCCTTGACGTGCAGTGCAGGCCGCCCCTAGTCTCCATAACCAGACCCGAACCGTCCACAAAATGGACGCAGCAATTTCTCGATGAGGAGACCCCATGAACAAACTCAACCCATCCGCTCCGGAAGCTCTCGACGGCGTGCTGCAGGATGGCATGACGCTCGCGGTCGGCGGATTCGGCCTCAGCGGCATCCCGGCCGACCTCATCGAAGCGGTCCGTGATTCGGGCGTGAAGGACCTGACCGTGGTGTCGAACAACATGGGCGTGGACGGCAAGGGCCTGGGCATCCTCATCGAGGCCGGCCAGGTCAGCAAAGTGATTGCTTCCTATGTGGGCGAGAACAGACTGTTCGCCGAGCAGTACCTGGCTGGAAAACTGGAAGTAGAGTTCACGCCACAGGGCACCCTGGCCGAGCGGCTCCGCGCCGGCGGCGCGGGAATCCCCGCCTTCTACACCAAAACGGGCGTCGGCACCCTGGTCGCCGAAGGCAAACCGCTTGAGGAGTTCGACGGCGAAACGTACGTCCGGGAACGGGCCATCATCGCCGACGTCGCCCTGGTGCATGCCCACACAGCAGACCTGGACGCCAACCTGACCTACCGTTTCACCGCACGGAACTTCAACCCTGTCGTGGCCACCGCCGGCAGGCTGACCATCGCCGAGGCGGAGGTCATCGTGGAGCCGGGCGAACTGGACCCAAACCACATCGTCACCCCCGGCGTCTTCGTCCAGCGGCTGGTGCAGGCCACGGCGCGCGTCAAAGACATCGAACAGCGCACCGTCCGGCCGCGCCCTGACCTCGTTTCCGCCTGAGCAGGCTTGGCCCCTTCCACGCACCCCAACACTTCCAAAGGAGAACCCCATGCCCTGGACCAGGGATGAAATGGCCGCCATCGCGGCCGAAGAACTGAACGACGGCGACTACGTGAACCTGGGCATCGGCATCCCCACCCTGGTGGCCAACAACCTCCCCGACGGCGTCCGGGTGGTGCTGCAGAGCGAGAACGGCCTCCTCGGGATGGGCCCGTTCCCCTACGAGGGTGAAGAGGACGCGGACCTCATCAACGCCGGGAAACAGACCGTCACCGTCCTTCCCGGCGGCAGCATCTTCGACTCCGCCACCTCCTTCGGCATGATCCGCGGCGGGCATGTGAAGGTGGCCATCCTGGGGGCCATGCAGGTGTCCGGCAATGGCGACCTCGCCAACTGGACCATCCCGGGCAAGATGGTCAAGGGCATGGGCGGCGCCATGGACCTGGTGGCCGGAACCCCGCGCGTCGTGGTCCTCACCGAGCACAACGCCAAGGACGGCTCAGCCAAGATTGTCCGCGAATGCACCCTCCCGCTGACAGGGCTGGGCTGCGTGGACCGGATCATCAGCGACCTCGCCGTGTTTGACCTGGTGAAGGATGAACACGGAGCAGCCGGCGGCCGGCGGCTCACGCTGACCCGCCTGGCGCCGGGGGTCACCGTTGAGGAGATCCGGGAGAAGACCGACGCAGGGTTCATCGTGGCCCTGGACAACGAGGAAGTGGCGGCATGAGCCTGAAGGACCGGTTCGGCAAGGACGTCCTGATCACCGGGTGGGGACACAGCCGGTTCGGGAAGCTTTCCGAGGAGACCCTGGAGTCCCTGATCGTGCAGGTGGCCACGGACGCCATAAACGCCGCGGGCATCGAGCCGGGGCACATCGACGAGATCTACGTGGGCCAGTTCAACTCCGGCATGATGCCGCTGGCGTTCCCATCCTCCCTGGCGCTGCAGGTTTCCCCGGACCTGGCAAACGTCCCGTCCACCCGGGTGGAGAACGCCTGTGCTTCCGGCTCTGCCGCGTTCCAGCAGGGCACCAAGTCGCTGCTCGCCGGAACGGCCAAAACCGTCCTGGTGATCGGCGCCGAGAAGATGACCCACGCCGGCGCGGACGTGGTGGGCGCCGGACTGCTGGGCGCCGATTACGACATGGCAGGCAAACCCTCCACCACGGGCTTCACCGGACTCTTCGCCGAGGTGGCCAAGCACTACGCGAAACGCTACGACACCAACGGCACCCTGGGCGATGTCCTGGGCACCATCGCGGCCAAGAACCACCGCAACGGCGTGGACAACCCCTACGCCCAGCTCCGCAAGGACCTCGGCGAGGAGTTCTGCCGGACCGTCTCGGACAAAAACCCGATGGTCGCCGATCCCCTGCGCCGCACCGACTGCTCCCCCGTCTCGGACGGTGCTGCCGCCGTCGTGCTGTCCACTGCGCCCACCGGCGGCACCAACCCTGCCGTCAGGCTGGCGGGGTTCGGCCAGGCCAACGACTTCTTCCCGGCGGCCCGCCGCGACCCCACCGCCTTCGAAGCCACCCGGGTGTCCTGGCAGCGCGCCCTGGCGATGGCCGGCGTCGGAATCGAAGACCTGGACCTCGCCGAGGTCCATGACTGCTTCACCATCGCCGAACTGCTGATATATGAGGCCATGGGACTGACCGAACCCGGCCAGGGCGCCCGTGCCCTCGAGGAAGGCTGGGTGTTCAAGGACGGGAAACTGCCGGTGAACGTGTCCGGCGGGCTCAAGTCCAAGGGCCACCCCGTGGGCGCAACCGGCGTCTCGCAGCACGTCCTCGCGGCCATGCAGCTCACCGGCACCGCGGGTGACATACAGCTGGCCAATCCGCGCCGCGCCGCCGTCCAGAACATGGGCGGTGTGGGCATCGCCAACTACGTCAGCATCCTCGAGGCCGTCTGACTTCCCAGGCGGGACGTGCCGTCGTGGGGCACTTTGAAGGCGCCAAACGTCCTTCTGAACCCAATACGACGGTGTGTCCGCGCCAATGTGTCCCGGGACGGGCTGCGTGAATGGACTGGCTAGCCGCGGGCACGGATGATTGCCGCGATCCCGCTGAACCCCAGCCGCTCGGCGTTCTGCAGCGCGGTCCGGCCCTGCGGGTCGCGGATGTCCGGGTCGGCGCCGGCCTCGAGGAGCAGCCGTACAACCTCCTGTTGGCGCGGGCCGCCGTCATTGAGCAGGATGGCCTCCTGCATGGCGGTCCAGCCCAGGTTGTTAACGTGGTTGACCGGGACGCCTGCCGCGACCAGGATCTTCACCGTCTCCACGTGGCCGTGTTCGCTCGCCGGGATCAGCGCCGTCCCGCCGTAGCGGTTGATGCTGGTGACCTCCGCCCCGGCGGCGAGCGTCAGCCGGAGCACCTCGTTGAAGCCCTCCGCCCCGGCGTACAGGAACGCCGAGTCCTGGATCGGGTCCTTCGCATTCACGCTGCCGCCGCGGCCTATCAGTTCGGCCACCAGCGGCGCGTTGTTCGCCTTCGCGGCGGCAATGAGCTGCTGGTCGAGCTGTGCTTGCTCCTCCGCGGCCAGTGACGGCGGTGCCGGCGTGGCGGGTTCCGCCGTCTGGACCTGTTCCGAGGTGGGTGCACTGCTTTCCGGTGAAGGAACGCCCGACGCCGGTCCGCCGGCTGGTGCCGCGCCGGGGCCTTGGCAGGCCGCCAGGACCAAAGCCAGGACTCCAACGGCCGGGAGCAGGCAGGCGCGACGGACCGTGCGCATCATGCCGGCAGCCTACTTCCCGGCGGCCGCGCCGGCGATGGCTTCCGCGCCGGCGGTGGCGCAGGCTTCGTCCAGGGCGCCGTCCGGTGCACCGCCGACGCCGATGCCCGCCACAGAGACGCCGTTCACCTTCAGCGGTACGCCACCCCCAAGGAACAGGGTGCCGGGGAGGTCGGCGATGGACGGGCCGTTGCCGTTGATGCGCTTGGCCAGCTCGCTCGTGGGCGCGCCGAATGCCGCGGCCGTGTACGCCTTCTGCTTAGCGGCTTCAATGGTGTGCTCGGCGGCGTTGTCGCCGCGGAGCAGGGCCTGGACGGTGCCGAACCGGTCCACGAGCGCAACGGTGACGAAGGGCAGCTTGTCCGACTGGCACTTGGCGAGGGCGGCGTTCACGGCGGTAGAGGAGGCGCCAACGGAAATCCGGTTCTGCTGGACAACGGTCCCGGCCGCGGGCTGGACGTCGACGGCGGGCACGGCGGTTGGGGCCGAACCGGTCCCGGCGTTCGCTGCGGCCGTGGCCCCTGCGGTCAGGACAAGCGCGCCGGCTGCTGCTGCGGCAAACGCTTTATGGGACTTCTTCACGGGTGCTCCTTGGATCAGGCTTGTCGGACGGTACGCATCCATCCTTCCGGGAGCCGCCGCGCCTGCCATCGGGCCTTCGGCTGCTTGCCGCTCAGCCCAAAGGCCAGCCGCATCAGCCAAAAGGCTGAGGGACCAGCAACGGCGGGGGCAATAGCATGGAGACAGCGTTCCCCTCACGAAGAACAGGCCGTCCCATGCCTACCCGCGTTCCCACCGCCACGCCTCCTGACGACAACAGGCAGCGGCCCCGGCCCGTGCCTGGGTCGGGCGCCGGCCTGGGCGGCATCGACACCGCGGTGCATCTGGGGTTCGCGGTGCTCCTGGTGGCATCCCTGGTCCGGTACGTGATGCGGCACAGCCCGGCGGACAACCTGCTGGTGCTGGGCCTGGCCGCCGCGGCAAGCCTGCTGTACGCCGTCGTCGCGGTCCTGGCCAGGCGGGGCAGACCGGGGCTGCCGTGGATGTCCGCCCTGGTGGCTGTGTGGGCGGTGCTGGTGGTGGCGGCACCGAGCTTTGCCTGGTGCTCGTTCGCGCTCTTTTTCCTGTGCCGCAGTGCCCTCACCGGGGTGGCGGCGTACGTTGCGGCGGGGACGACGGCGGCCGCCACGGCCGCGGGCCTCTTCCGGATGAGCGGCGGCACGGACCTGGCGATGCTGCTGGGGCCAGTGGCGGTGGGCCTGCTGCTGACCCTGGTGTACGACCGCATCCAGGACGACGCCGAGGAGCAGCGGCGCCTGAACGCCGAGGTTTCGCTGGCCCAGGACCAGCTTGCCGCCAGCGAGCGCCGGGCCGGCACCATCGCCGAGCGGGAGCGTGTGTCCCGGGAGATCCACGACACCGTCACCCAGGGCCTGGCCAGCAGCCTGCTCCTCCTCGAGGCAGCCGGGCGGGCCTGGCCGGCCCCTGACACGCAGGCAGAGCTCCGGCAGGCGACCTCACTGCTGCGGACCAACCTGTCCGAAACCCGCAGACTGGTTCATGAACTCGCCTCCCCGGGGCTTGATGCGTCCCCGCTGCCGGAAGCGCTGCACGTTGCGGCCCGGCAGTATGTTCCCCAGGCCCGGCTCCTGGTGACCGGTGAACCCCGGCCCGTGCCCGCCGAGGTGCGCCACGCGCTGCTGCGCGTGGTTCAGAGCGCCGCGTCCAACGTCAGGTTGCACGCCGGCGCCACCACCGCCACCGTGACGGTCGGTTACCTCCCGGATGCCGTCACCCTGGATGTTTACGACGACGGCGCCGGGTTTGATCCGGCAGCGGCAGCACCGCCGTCGGACACCGGTGGATACGGGCTGCGTGCCATGCGGCAGCGGGTGGAGCAGCTGGGCGGAAGCTTTTCCGTGGAAAGCGCCCCCGGGGAGGGCACCATTGTGGCGGCACAGCTGCCGGCACCGCCAGTTGCCCCAACCGACACGGAAGGTACCGCATGAGCATGATCAGCGTCCTGCTGGTGGATGACCACCTGGTGGTCCGCAGCGGGCTGCGTGCGCTGCTGGGCACGCAACCGGACATCACCGTGGTGGCGGAAGCCGCTTCCGGGAAGGAAGCCCTGGACAAGGTGCAGGAGCACTCCCCCGCGGTGGTGGTCATGGACCTGGCCATGGGCGAAGGAATGGACGGGATCGAGGCGATCCGGAAAATCCGGGAACGCAACAGGAAGCAGGCAATCCTGGTGTTCACCACCTACGATTCCGATGCGGACATTGTCCGGGCCGTCGACGCCGGTGCCATGGGCTACCTCCTCAAGGACGCTGCTCCGGACGAAATCTTCGCCGCCATCCGCGGCGCCGTCCAAGGCAAAAGCGTGATGAGCCCGCCGGTGGCATCCCGGCTGTTCCAGCAGCTGCGCAACCCGGACGAGATCCTCACCCCCCGCGAGGCCGAACTGCTCAGCCTGCTCACCGAGGGCCTCAGCAACCGGGAACTGGGGCAGCGCCTGTTCATCTCCGAAGCCACCGTCAAAACACACCTTGCCCACATCTACGCAAAGCTCGGCGTGGAGACGCGGGCCGCGGCAATCGCGACGGCGATCCGCCGGGAAGGCATGCGCTGAGGACGCCATACTGCGCAAGACCCTTGCAAGCAGCGCGTCGGCCCCGTACTTTGGGGACTGCGGGGGACGTTCTCCGCGCACTCCGGCCTGACGCGCCGGGGGGAGAATCAGAGTCACATGAAGGAATGCAGCCATGGCAACAGGCACAGTTAAATGGTTCAACGCCGAAAAGGGTTTTGGCTTCATTGCCCCCGATGACGGGTCCGCTGACGTTTTCGCCCACTACTCGGCAATCAACGCCAGTGGTTACCGCTCCCTGGACGAGAACCAGAAGGTCGAATTCGATGTGACCCAGGGCCCCAAGGGCCCGCAGGCAGAGAACATCCGCCCGCTCTAAGGCTTCGGCAGCCCCGGCACCACCGGGGAAACCCACTGCAGCGGCTTCTTCGGCATATGCCGGAGGGGCCGCTGTTTTGCTCCCGGGGCCCGCCCCGCACCCGGCTTTGGGATAATTGATGCATGACCGGAGAAACCCAGGACAAGGACCCCTGGGAAGAATTCGACGCCTTGGGACCTGGCGTTCCGGACCGGGTACCGGGCCATCCGGGCGGAGAACCCCTGGGGTTTGGCTTCCGCACGGGCGTCCGCAGTGCCAGGGTTGCGGTCGGATTCGCCGCGTATTCCCTGGCACTGGGTACCGTCCTTGCGCTGACCGGCCTTGTCGTCTTCATTTCCCAGGGGCTGTGGCTCCTTGCCGGACTGATGGTCCTGATCGAAGCCATCTTCGTCCTGGCGTTCACCCGGCTCGCCGCCCAGGCGCGGAACCGAAGGCACCGGAACCGCCCCGACCACTGAGATCGCCTTTAGCCGGCCCCTTGACCTTGACGCTGCGTCAACCTCTACGCTCGGAGCATGGAAGAAACCGGGCCGGGCAAGGACTGGTCCATCCAGGACGTCGCCAGGATGGCCGGCACCACCAGCCGCACCCTGCGGCATTACGACGACATCGGCCTGCTGAAGCCCACCCGGGTGGGCAGCAACGGCTACCGGTATTACGACGGCGGCGCACTCCTTCAGCTGCAGCGGATCCTGCTGCTGCGTGAACTGGGGCTCGGGCTGCCCGCCATCGCCGAACTCTTCCAGCAGCAGACGGACGTGGTGCGCGCCCTGTCCCGCCACCTCAAGTGGCTTCGGCAGGAGCAGGAACGCCTTTCCCGGCAGATCCGCTCCGTCGCGCAAACAATCGCAACAGTAGAAGGAGGAGGCGAACTGATGGCAGAGAAGATGTTCGATGGCTTCGACCACACGCAGTACAAGGATGAGGTGGAGCAGCGTTGGGGCAAGGACGCCTACGCGAAAGGTGATGCCTGGTGGCGGGGCTTGGGCGATGGCGGGAGGCAGGCGTGGAAAGCCCGCTCCGAACAGCTCGGGAAGGACTGGCTCGCTGCGGCCGCATCCGGCGGGTCTCCGGCCGGCGCTGCTGCCCAGGACCTGGCGCGGCGGCACGTGGAATGGCTGGAGTCCATTCCCGGCACCCCGGCTTCGGAACCGGGCGGCGACCTGAAGGGCTATGTCACGGGACTGGCTGAAATGTACGTCGCGGATCCCCGGTTCGCTGCCAACTACGGCGGCGCGGACGGTGCCGGGTTCGTCCGGGATGCCCTGCGGACGTACGCGGAGCAGAACCTGTAGGCGCGTTTACCTCGCAAGCCGCCTGCCCGCGGCCACCACTGCGGCGGCGACTGCCGCCACCGCCACGATCCTGCGTCTGGCAGTGCGGGCCCGGCCGTGCCACCCGCCCGCCACCGTGCCTTTCCTGATGCTTTCGGAGGGACGGTGGAGGTTGCCGGAGGTGGCCGGCGCGGATTTCCGCCGCGGCAACTGTTTCCTGTCTACCTGGCGCGCTATGAGTCCTTCCACCGCACCCGGAGTGAGCTTGTGCTGCAGGACCAGCAGGCGGGCCGCGGGCCTGCCCACCACGAGTTCCCGGCGGGGATGTTCAATGACTTTGACCACGGCCTTTGCCACCTGGCCGGCGGTATAGACAGGGGGCATCGCCCTGGCCCGCCGGCCGGTGTAGTTGGCAGCGTGCTGGTAAAACGGTGTGTCTATGGTGGCGGGAAGGACAGTGCAGACGTGCACCGCGGACATCCCGTCGAGCGCGAGCTCCGAGCGCAGGCTGGTGCTGAGGGACCGGACCGCGGCCTTCGACATCGAGTACGCCGCCGAGTATGGCAGCGGCGTTTCACCCACCACCGAGGCCACGTTGACCAGGACGCCGGCCCCTTGGGCGGTCATGCGCACCAGGGCGGCGCGGGCACCGTTGACGTAGCCGGAAATGTTGACGTCAAGGACCCGTTGGAAATCCTCATGGGGGACCTCGGTCAGACGCCCGAACGCTCCGACCGCGGCGTTGTTGACCCATACGTCGAGCCGGCCGAATTCGGTGACGGTCCGCGCCGCGAGGTTGTCCACCATGGCCGGATCTGCCATGTCTGTGACCACCGCCAGGGCAGTGGCCCCACGTTTCCTGCATTCCCGGGCAACCGCGTTCAGCGCCTTGGCTCCGCGCGCCGCCAGGACCAGCTGCGCGCCCTTGTCCGCGCAGCGCAGCGCAGTGGCGCGGCCTATCCCGCTCGACGCCCCGGTAATCACAATGACTGATGTTCCAACGCGCATCGGGCTTCCCTTCACGCCTCCCGCCAGGGGAGGCAGAACAGCTACTGGCCAAACAGGACACTAAGCAGGCTGACCTCTTTGATGCTAGCGAGGTGATGCGTGCGGAACAACGTCGGCCCGCTGCCTTTCCCCGCCGTCTGTCCCTGCCAGGGAGCGATCAGGTGAATGCTGAAACCCCGGTGACGGCCCGGCCCACCAGGAGTGAGTTGATCTCGTAGCTGCCCTCGTAGGTGTAGAGGATTTCGGCGTCGCCGAACAGCTTGGCCATCCCGTAATCGCTGCTGATGCCGTTGCCGCCCAGGAGGGACCGGCCCATCGCCACGGACGCGCGGGCCAGCCGGGTGGTGGTTGCTTTCGCCATCGCCGCCTGCGCCATGTCCAGCTTTCCGCTCTCCTGCAGCTGCGCCACTTGCACCATCAGCGCCAGCGATGCCGACGCGTTGCCGAGGATCTCGGCGAGCTGCTGCTGGACCAGCTGGAACCCGGCAAGCGGCCGGCCGAACTGGTGCCGCGCCAGCGCGTAGTCGCGCGTCAGGTCGAAGGCCGAGAACTGGATGCCTGCCGCCTGCCAGCCGACCCACGCGCGGGAATCGCGCAGCAATTGCTGCGCCGAGGCAAAGTCCTGCGCCCCCGGGAGCAGGTTTGCGGCCGGGATGCGGACATTATCCAGTGTGAGGTCGGCGTTCTGCATGATGCGCAGACCGATCTTGTGGGAGATTTTGGTGGCGGTGAAACCGGGCCGGTCGGTCTCCACGAGGAATCCCTTGATGCCGCCGTCCGCTTCGTCCCGGGCCCAGACGAGGGCAAAGGCGGCGATGGTTCCCGCCCCGATCCACCGCTTCGCACCGTTGACGACCCACTCATTACCCTCCCGCCTGGCGCGGGTTTCCAGTCCGCGGGAGATGTCGGAACCGTGGTCCGGCTCGGTGAGGGCGAATGCTCCCAGCTCGGTGAAGTCCAGGAGTTCCGGCAGCCAGCGTCGTTGCTGCTCCGCGGACCCGAGCTGGCTGATCATGCCCAGGATCAGTTCATTATGGATTCCGGCCACGGCCGAAAGGGACACGTCCGCCCGCGCCAGTTCCATGTAAATCAGCCCTTTGGCCAATGCCGAGCTGCCATCCACCTGAAGCGCTCCCACGCCGTGCCTGCCCAGCTCCGCCAGGAGACCGCCCGGAAACTCCTCCCGGTTCCAGTAGCCGATGGACTCCGGACGGACGGTGCCTTGGAGGAATTCGCGCATCCGGGCGTGCCGTTCCCGCTCTGCCCGGGGCAGCAGCTCAACGATGTGCAGCAGGTCCGCATCCGGAAAAGGCAACGCGGCCGTTGCGCCGTGGGACTGAGCGGGCATCACATCCATCCCTCGCCAAACTGTTGGATGTCCTAGTATATTCACAGCAATTCCGCGAAAGGGGCTGGTATGGGCACTCCGTTAAGCCGTGACCCCATCGCCGAGGCCCGCCGCAACTGGGAAGAGCACGGATGGACTGACGTGGCTGCACCCATGGCGGCCATCACGGCGGTGATGCGCACCCAGCAGATCCTCCTCGCCCGGATCGAGGGTACCCTCAAACCTTTCGGCCTCACCTTTGCCCGGTACGAGCTCCTGGCATTGTTGAGCTTCGCCAGGAAGGGATCGCTGCCCATGAAGAAGGCAAGCGCCCTGTTGCAGGTCCACCCCACCTCTGTCACGAATGCCGTGGACCGGCTGGAGCGGGCGGGCCTGGTTGCCCGGTCACCGCACCCGACGGACGGCCGCACCACCCTCATCGGCCTGACGGCCCAGGGACGCAGCGTGGCCCGCGAATCGACGGCGGCACTCAACAGCGACGTATTCAGCGACCCGGGGTTCACTCCGGAGGATATTGACCTGCTCATCCGCATCCTCGGGGACTTCCGCCGGAACGCGGGCGACTTCAGCGACACCCACCCAACCAGGTGGCAGTAGCTGCCGTTTTGAGGGGTCAAAGCGGCAGTTACTGCCACTCAGTTGGGGTCAGCGGTTGGCTTTTGCCCTTTTACGCGCCGGACCACCAGCAGGACTACCGTCACGGCGATTGCGGCATACACGGCGTAGTTGAGGAACCGGGAGTACTGCTCGATGATCCGGTACTGGGTGCCCAAGGCGTACCCAAGCCCCACGAGGGCGCCGTTCCACAATCCGCTTCCCGCGAGCGTGTACAGCGTGAAAGTCCCCAGCGGCATGGCGGAGGCGCCGGCGGGAAGGGAAATAAGGCTCCGCACGCCTGGAAGCAGCCTGCCGAAGAAGATGGAGGACCTGCCATGCCGGCGGAACCAACCCGCAGCGTGCTCAAAGTCCTCACGGTCCACCAAAGGAAGTTTGGCCAAACCGCGGATGGACCGTTCCAGCCCCAGCCTGGCTCCCAGCCAGTAGAGGAACAGTGCCCCGGCGTAGGCACCCAGCGTGCTGGTGACGAAGACAAGGAGGAGGTTGAGCGAACCTTGTTTGGCGAGGTAGCCGGCCAGCGGCAGGATCACTTCGCTGGGAATGGGCGGCACCACGGTTTCGGCGAGGGTGAAGGCCCCGACACCCCACTCCCCCAAGGTATCGATCGCCCGGGCAGCGTATCCCACCAGGCCGCCGAGTCCGTCAGCAGGGCCGGCTTCCGCCACGGCTGTCACCCACATACGTTTTCTCCCCAAATTTTCCACAGCACACATTAACGTCCCGCGGTCCTGTCTACCTTACGGTCCTGAACGGAACCTGACAGCCGGGCGCGCCCCCCCTACTTCCGGGGTGCGGGCTTTGCCCTGACGTGCATCGGCTCGCAGGCTGCCGTTGAGCACATACAGCCACTCATAGCCTTCGTGCACCTTGGGCTTAGGCTCCTCCAGCGGCGCCGTCATCGTGGAAGGGGAGGTGAAGACGGCCACGGGCGTGTGCGGGAGGACTTCGAGGTGAAGCTCGACGACGGCAGGCGGCTGCGCGGGCGGCGGTTACTGATCACAACGGGGCTGCTGGACGAGCTGCCGGACATCCCCGGGCTGCGCGAACGGTGGGGCATGACGTGCTGCACTGCCCGTTCTGCCACGGCTGGGAGGTGCGGGAACCGCGCCTTGGGCGTCCTTGGCACGGGGCCGTGGTCGGTGCACCAAAGCCTGCTGTGCCGAGGAACTGGAGCAGGACCTGGCGGCGTACCGGACGGCGCCCGCCGTCACCGGTGTTTGAACGCGGGGTCCCGCTTCTCAGTGAACGCCGCCATGCCTTCCTTCTGGTCCTCGGTGGCAAACAGCGAATGGAACAGGCGCCGCTCGAACAGGACCCCCTGGGCGAGGCCTGTTTCGAAGGCGGCGTTCACGGCTTCCTTGGCCGCCATGGTCACCGGCTTGGACTTGGAGGCGATCACCCCGGCGGCTTTGAGCGCTTCGGCCACGACGTCCTCGGCCGGGACAACCCGGGATACCAGCCCGCAGCGGTCGGCTTCTTCTGCCCCGATGAACCGGCCGGTGAGGATCAGGTCCATCGCCTTTGCCTTTCCCACCGCCCGGGTGAGGCGCTGGGATCCGCCCATCCCGGGCAGGACACCCAGGTTGATCTCCGGCTGGCCGAACTTTGCGTTGTCCCCCGCGATGATGAGGTCGCACATCATCGCCAACTCACAACCGCCGCCGAGCGCAAAGCCGGAGACGGCAGCGACCGTGGGGATGCGCAGCCGGGTGAAGTCCTCCCAGCCGCGGAACCAGTCGGCCGCGTACATGTCCATGTAGCCCTGCTCGGACATTTCCTTGATGTCGGCGCCGGCAGCGAAGGCCTTCCCCGACCCGGTGATGACCACTGCGCCTGTTCCGGGGTCCGCGTCCATGGCTGCCACAGCGGAGACCAACTCCTCCATGGTGGCTTTGTTCAAGGCGTTCAGTGCCTGCGGCCGGTTGAGCGTCACCAGCCCCACCCTGCCATGCTGCTCCACCAGGATGTTGGCGTACTCCGTCATTCAGGACTCCCGTCGTCGTGCGCTGTTCCGTGCTTGCCGGCCGTGGCGGGCCGCTCGGTAGCAGCGGGTGCGGCCTGGTTTTCGGACCTCTGCCGGATGTCGGTGATGATCCCGGAGAAGTCGCGGCCGGCCCCGCCCTCCGCGGCAAACGTATCGTAAATTTCCGCTGCCAGCTGGCCCATGCGGCCCGCCACTCCGGTGCTTCGCAGGGCATTGACGGCGAGGTTGAGGTCCTTCGCCATCAGGGCGCCGGCGAACCCCGGCTGGTAGTCCCGGTTGGCCGGGCTGGTGGGGACCGGGCCCGGCACCGGACAGTTGGTGGTGAGGGCCCAGCACTGCCCCGACGCCGCTGAGGCCACGTCGAAGAGGGCCTGGTGGCTTAGTCCCAGTTTCTCGCCCAGCACGAAGGCCTCGCTGACGGCGATCATGGAGACACCGAGGATCAGGTTGTTGCAGACTTTCGCGGCCTGGCCGGCTCCATGGTCGCCGCAATGGACCACGTGTTTGCCCATCGCTTCAAGCAGCGGCCGTGCTGCTTCGAAATCCTCGGCCGTGCCGCCGACCATGAACGTCAGGGTTCCGGCTTCGGCTCCGACAACCCCGCCGGACACGGGCGCATCCAGCGACCGGTGCCCTGCGGCGAGTGCCAGTTCCGCGGCTTCGCGTGCCTCGTCGACGTTGATGGTGGAGCAGTCCAGGAAAAGGGTGCCCGGAGGTGCGGCGCTCAACAGCCCTGGCTGCCCGCCGGTGCCACGGTAGGCGTCGAGCACCTGCCGGCCGCTTTGGAACATGGTCAGCACCACCTCTGCTCCGGCGGCCGCATCAGTGGCTGCGGCCGCCGCCGGAACACCCTTTGCGCGGGCCGCTTCCAGCGCCGCGGGCACTACGTCGAATCCCGACACGGCATGGCCTGCCTTGACAAGGTTCGCAGCCATGGGGCCGCCCATATGCCCCAGGCCGAGGAACCCCACGGTGTATGTCCTAGACATGGTCCGCCTCCTTGGGCTGCAGCCGCCCGCCCGGGTTCAGGTCCAGTTCCCGGCCTTCCAGCGGTTCGAAGAACCGGGCGACGTCCTCCGCACGCACGTCCGCGAGGGTTGCGGGCTTCCAGCGGGGTGTGCGGTCTTTGTCCACCACCTGGGCACGGATGCCCTCCCGGAAGTCGGCCCCTGCCAGGAACCGCAGCCCGGCCCGGTACTCCTGGGCCAGGGCCTCCTCGAGCGTCATGCGCCTGGCCCTCCGCAGCGATTCCAGCGTCACTTTTATGGAGGTGGGGGACTTCGCTTCGATCGTGCCGGCGGCATCCTCGGCGTCCTTGGCCCCGGCGCCCTGCCAGGCACGGAGCCGGCGGACAATGTCCTCGGCGTCCCCGGACGCATAGCAGGAGTCGATCCATTCCCGCTGCCCGGCCAGCGTGGAGGGCGGGGGCTCCACCGCATAACGTGCGACGGCGGCTTCCGGGCTTTCGGTGCCCAGCGCCGCCGCGAGTTCGGGCAGCCGCGCGGAGGGAACGTAGTGGTCGGCCAGGCCGAGGTAGAGCGCGTCCGACCCGTCCAGGTGGGCGCCGGTGAGGGCCGCGTGGGTGCCCGCCTCCCCTGGTGCCCGGGCCAGCAGGAAGGTCCCTCCGACGTCGGGAGCGAAGCCAATGGTGGTCTCCGGCATGCCTGTCCTGGTCCGTTCGGTGACCACGCGGACGGACCCGTGTGCAGAGATTCCCACCCCGCCGCCGAGTACAAGGCCGTCCATCAGTGCAACGTACGGTTTGGGGTAGCGGGCGATCAGGGAGTTCATCCGGTACTCCGCCTGCCAGAACCGGGCGGTGGCGTGCCCGCCACGCGGGATGTCGGCATAGATGGCCACGATGTCCCCGCCGGCACACAAGCCGCGGTCACCGGCGCCCTGAACCAGGACGGCTCCGACGCGGTCGTCGTCTGCCCAGGCCGTGAGCTGCCCCAGGATCGTTTCCACCATCCCGGCGGTGAGTGCGTTAACCGCCCTGGGCCGGTTGAGGGTGATCACGGCCAGGGGGCCGCGGCGCTCGAACAGCACCTCGGCCCCGTTCAGCGTGCTTCGTGTCATCAGCTTCCTTCCGGCATGATGAAGCTGGATCCCTGGCGGATTCCCGAGGGCCAGCGCGTGGTGACGGTCTTGGTCCTGGTGTAGAAACGGAAGGCGTCCGCGCCGTGCTGGTTCAGGTCGCCAAACCCGGAGGCCTTCCAGCCGCCAAACGTGTAGTAGGCCAGGGGCACCGGGATGGGGACGTTGATGCCCACCATGCCAACGTCCACCCTGGTGGCGAAGTCGCGGGCGGCATCCCCGTCACGAGTGAAGATGGCGACGCCGTTGCCATACGGGTTGTCCGTGCACAGCCGGAGCGCTTCCTCGTAGTCAGCTGCGCGGACCACGCTGAGGACCGGCCCGAAGATTTCGTCCCGGTAGATGGACATGGCGGGGGTGACGTGGTCGAAGAGGGTGGGGCCGACCCAGAAGCCGCCTTCGTAACCCTCCACGGCCAGTCCGCGGCCGTCCGCGAGGAGGGTGGCGCCGTCGTCCGCCCCTGCCCGGATGTAGCCCTCGACCCGTTCCTTGGCAGCCGCCGATACCACGGGCCCGAAGTCCGAGTCCGGGTCCAGGCTGTGGCCCACCGTGAGCTTCTTGACCCGGTCCTGGAGCTTCGCGACCAGCCTGTCTGCGGTTTCACCCCCTACCGGCACGGCCACGGAGACGGCCATGCACCGTTCGCCGGCGGAGCCGTAGCCCGACCCGATGAGGGCGTCAGCTGCCTGGTCCAGGTCTGCATCGGGCATGACCACCATGTGGTTTTTCGCACCGCCAAAACATTGGGCCCGCTTGCCGTGGGCGGCGGCGATGGCATAGATGTACCGGGCGATGGGTGTGGAGCCGACGAACCCCACTGCCTTGATCCGGGGGTCCTCAAGCAGGGCGTCCACGGCTTCCTTGTCCCCGTTGACAACGTTAAACACGCCGTCCGGAACCCCCGCTTCGCTGTACAACGCGGCCAGCCGGAGCGGCACTGACGGGTCCCGTTCGGACGGCTTGAGGATGAAGGCGTTGCCTGCCGCAAGGGCTGGGCCGGACTTCCACAGCGGAATCATGGCCGGAAAGTTGAAGGGCGTTATGCCTGCCACCACGCCCAGCGGCTGCCGCAGGGAGTGGATATCGATTCCTGCGCCTGCGTCGGTCGAGAACTCCCCCTTGAGCAGGTGGGGCGCACCGGCCGCAAACTCCACCACTTCAAGGCCGCGCTGGATATCTCCCCGGGAATCTGCGAGGGTCTTGCCGTGCTCGGAGGACAGCGTCCTGGCCAGCCCGTCCATGTCGCGGTTCACCAGGTCCACGAATTTCAGCAGGATCCTGCCGCGCCGCTGCGGATTCGTGGCCGCCCATTCAGCCTGAGCCTTGGCAGCGGTGGCGACTGCGGCCTGCACCTCGTCCCTGCCTGCAAACGGAACCCGGGCCTGGACTTCCCCGGTGCACGGATCAAAGACGTCGCCGGAGCGTCCTGACGTTCCCCCGACGCGCCGGCCGCCGATGTAGTGGGACAGCTCGCGCACCATGGCTAATGCTCCTTCGCGGGGGTCCGGAATGTGGCCCAGGTCATCTCTGGTTGCGAATATACTCGGACTTCCTACTAAGTTCCATCAGGCCGGCACCCCTCCCCCGCAGTCCTGAACCGAGGTCCAGCCGTGCTTAACCTGCGCTTTACCCCCGGCGCGGCCGCCACGGTAAGTTAGGAACTGTGAAGATTGCTACCTGGAATGTGAATTCGCTCCGCGCCCGCGCCGACCGTGTTGAAGCCTGGCTTCAGCGCAGCGACTGCGATGTCCTGGCCATCCAGGAAACGAAGTGCAAGGACGACAACTTCCCCTGGGAACTCTTCGAGCGGATGGGCTACGAGGTAGCCCACTTCGGCGTAAACCAATGGAACGGCGTGGCCATTGCGTCCCGGGTGGGACTCGAGGACGTCGAGCGGACGTTCCTGGACCAGCCCTCGTTCGGGAAGGCCGGCAAGGACCCCGTGCAGGAGGCCCGTGCCATGGCTGCCACCTGTGCCGGCATCCGGATCTGGAGCCTCTACGTCCCCAACGGCCGCTCGCTCGACGACGAGCACATGCCGTACAAGCTCAAGTGGCTGGAGAGCCTGAAGACGCACGCGCAGGGACTTGTTGCAGAGAATCCGCAGGCCCAGGTGGCGCTGATGGGTGACTGGAACATCGCCCCCTTCGACGACGACGTCTGGGACATCGACCTCTTCGTGAACAACCGGTCCACGCACGTCAGCCCGCCCGAACGCGCTGCCTTCCACGCCTTCGAATCCGCCGGCTTCACCGACGTCGTCCGCCCCTACACCCCCGGCCCGGGCGTCTACACGTACTGGGACTACACCCAGCTCCGCTTCCCCAAGCGCGAAGGCATGCGGATCGACTTTGTCCTCGCCTCCCCCGCCCTTGCCAGCCGCGTGACTGGGGCCTCGATCGACCGTGAGGAACGCAAGGGCAAGGGCGCGTCGGACCACGCCCCTGTGCTGGTGGAACTGGCAGACTGATGGCAGCGACCTGGACCCAGCGAAGGAGGCCGTGATGACGGGAAACCTCTACCGGGGCCAGGCAGGCCTGCCATTTTCCTCGACCCTCCGCGTGTACGAACCGCTGGAGGCGTTCCCCGAGGAGCAAAGGGCGGCGATCCAGGCGGCGGGCGCACGCGCGGCGTCCCGTGCCGCCGTCGAAAACGCCGAACTGCTGGCCTCATTGGGCCGTATCACGCGCTCAGGCGGCGATCCGTTCCCCACCGGGCGCACCGACCTGGTCCGCGTCACCACCGCGTCTGCCGCCCAGGGCGGAATGGCCGACGGCGGCGCTGACGCCGAGGAGGTGCTCCTCTACTGCCCCAGCCAGCTGGTCCTGCGCGCGGGGCTGGCCGCCAACGCCCTGATGGAGGGCATCCATGGTCCGCTGGCGGAACTGCTGATTCCGGAGGAGCAGCGGGACAGGCACCAGGAGCGGATCGACCAGGTCAAGGCCCGGGACGGTTCCATCCGCGTCCACACCCGGGCGTCCACCTGGGGGATTCCCTTCAGCTGGTTTTCGCTGTTCATGGAGTCGGACCACAAGGACGTGGTGGAGGCCGCCGGGCGCATCCTCACCGTCCGGGTGTGGGCCCCCATCACGGAGGCGCTGGAACGCGCCCGGTATGCTGTGGCGAACCTCGCCCTGGCGGCCCCGGACCTGGACATGCTGGACGACCTCGCCCAGCTGACGGAGTGGCTCGAACAGTTCCACGTGGAGTCCATGGTTGAACTGGACTACGGGGCGGTGGCGGACAAGGTGTATCCCGACGAGTCACCGATGGACATCCGGTTGGGAATTGAATGCCTGGCCGAAGGCGACATGACCGGTGCCGCAGCAGCATACCGGCGGCTGGCGTCCCGGTGGATCCCGATCCGGCAGCTGGCCAGGGCCTCCTGAGCACAACCGGATACCTGTTTTTGCGTCGCGGCTCTTTAGTTCTGTGGCGGCGCGGTGGTCCGCCGGATGATGAGTTCGTGCGGCGCGACGGCGGACTGCACGGATCCCACGGCGCCGTCCAGTTCATCCAGGAGCATCTTGGTGGCCAGTTCCGCCTGCTCGTCAGGCTTCTGCCCCACCGTCGTCAGGCCCATGGCATCGGCGAAGTCGTGGTTGTCGATTCCCACCACGGACAGGTCTTCGGGTACCCGCACGCCGAGGCGGGTGGCTTCGAAGATGACTCCCATCGCCATTTCGTCCGAGGCGCAAAATATGGCCGTGGGCTTGGGGCCGGGATGGGCCCATAGGCGGCGGAACGCTTCCTGCCCGCTACGTACGGTGAAGTCGCCCCACTCATCCCACTCCGCGCGGGTGGGGAGGCCGGCGGCAGTCATAACGTCCTTGAACGCCAGGATGCGTACGCGGGGAACGTCGAAGTTAAGGTCGGTCTCGTCGTCGCCATGGAGCAGGGCGATGTCCCGGTGGCCAAGCTCGATCAGGTGGCGGACAGCCGTTGATGCTGCGGCGTAGTCGTCAATGCCGATATACGCGCATTCCTCGACGTGGCCGCCGACCACCACCAGGGGGATATCGATCTTCTGCAGGTGGTCCAGTTCTTCGTGGGTCAGCGCCATACACAGGACCAGGAGGGCATCGATTTGCTTGTAGACCATGGTCTTGCTGAAGAGGCGTTCCCGGTTGCTGCCATGCCCGCCAAGGTTGAAGAGGGAGAGGTTGTATTGCCGGGCATGGAGTTCCCGGTCGGCCCCCTCGATGGCCTTGGAGAAGAACCAGCGGCTGACGAACGGGGCGAGCACCCCGATGGTTTTGGTGCGTCCGGTTGCCAGGCCGGAGGCGGAGGAGGAGGCGACGTAGCCAAGGTTTCCGGCCACCTCCAGGATCTTTTCCCGGGTGGCGGGCGATACCCGGGGCAATCCCCGGACTGCCCGGGACACTGTGGCAGTCGATACCCCGGCGGCCGCCGCGACATCTTCAATGCTGACTCCGTTGTGGCCGCCCCGTTGGGATCTTTCTGTTGTGCGTGCCACGGTGTCCCCTCAATAACTCCTTGCAGCGTAAGGCAGTTTGCCTTGCGTTACCCCCCGAGCGCTTCGTATTTTCGCATCCTGCAGCCGGTTGGCGTTAAATGCGACCACGGGTGACCTGCCTTCCTGCCTACCTACCTGCGGTCCGGCAGCTTCCTGCGGAGCCGGACCATGCCGTAAATGGCCAGGAGGGTGGCCAGCAGGCCCAGGGCCCAGCCGAGCGCGGGCTGTGCCGTAACTTCCATCCATACGGTGACCGCCAGCAGGACCACGGCCCAGAAGGCGAGGAAGCCGATGATGATGTCAAAATCCTCGCCGGACCGGACCCGCCGGCGGTCGCTTCCCGCCCCCGTGGACCGGGGGCGGGAAGCATCGCCTGTCACTTGACTGCACCTGCCGTCAGGCCGGCAACAATCTTGCGCTGGAACACCAGCACCAGGATGACCAGGGGAATGGTAACAATCGTGCCGGCCGCCATGATCGCGGTGTACGGGATCTGGTTGGGCTGTGCGCCGGCGAAACTGGCGATCGCCACCGTCACCGGTTTGGTCGCCTCATTCGAGAGCTGGCTGGCGATCAGGAACTCGTTCCACGAGGAGATGAATGCCAGGATCGCGGTGGTGAAGATGGCCGGGGCCGCCAGCGGCATGATCACTTTCCGGAACGCCTGGCCCTGCGTGCAGCCGTCAACCCGGGCGGATTCCTCGAGCTCCCATGGCATTTCACGGAAGAACGACGTCAGGGTGTAGACGGTGAGCGGCAGGACGAAGGAGATGTTCGGAATAATCAGTGCCTGGTAGGTGCCCATCCAGCCGATGTTGGTGAACAGCTGGAACAGCGGGGTGATGAGGGCAACGCCCGGGAACATGGAGGCTCCCAGGATGAAGCCCAGCACCAGGTACTTGAACCGGAAGTTGAGCCTGGCAAGGGCATAGGCAGCGAAAACGCCAATGATCAGCGAGACCACGGTGACGGTGACACCAATGATGATGCTGTTCAACAGGGCTTGGCCGAACCGGTTGCCGAACGAGGTGTCGAAGGCCGTGATGAAGTTGTCCAGCGTCACGTGCGTCGGCCAAGGCGTGGTGTCGTACGTGAAGCCCACCTCGCGGAATGCTGTCACCACCATCCAGTAAGCGGGTGCCAGGCACCAGACCAGGATGACGGCGGCGCTGATGTAGGTGCGGACGCTCGCCCACTTTTCCCGGCTCTGGGAGGCTTTACGGCCAGCGTCCTGACGGGCGCGGAGGTCCGTTGAAGCTGCTGCGGTTGTCATTTCTTCCCCTTACCGGTTGCTCCGCTTTGTTCCACCACGTTCGCCCCCAGGAAGCGGACGAAGATGAACGCCACCAGGAAGATGATCAGGAAGGTGATGGTGGACAAGGCAGCTGCCGAGTTGAAGCCTTGCCGAATCTGGTTGATAACCAGGATCGACAGAGTGGTGGTGTTGTTGGCGCCGCCCGTGAGGATGTACGGGAGGTCGAACATACGCAGTGCATCCAGGGTGCGGAACAGGATGGCCACCATGAGGGCCGGCTTGACCAGGGGAAGCGTGATCAGGCGGAACCGCTGCCATGCACTGGCACCGTCCACCTTCGACGCCTCATAGACCTCGGCCGGGATCATCTGCAGGCCGGCGAGGATCAGTAGCGCCATGAAGGGCGTGGTCTTCCACGTGTCGGCGATAATCACTGCCCACTTGGCCGGCCACTCGCTGCCGGTCCAGAGAATCGACGCATTGAACAGCTTGTTGATAATGCCGTTGAAGTCGAACATGAACAGCCAGAGCTGGGCGGTGACGGCGGTGGGAATGGCCCACGGCACCAGCACGGCGGCGCGGACGAGGCCGCGGCCCTTGAATGTCCGTGCCATGATCATGGCCATCCAGAAGCCCAGCACGGTTTCGAAAGCGACGGTAATGACCGTGAAGAGGAACGTGGTGCCTGTGGCTGTCCAGAACTGGCCGCCAAGGGTGCCCGGCGGGCAGGCAACGGTCCCGCCGCCCGGAGCCGCGCACTGCTGGCCCAGCCAGTTCACGTAGTTCTGGATGCCTGCGGGGCCACCCGCAGTGAAAAGCCCGGTGGCGGGATCAAGGCCGGCGTCCTTCTGGAAGGACATCACGATCGCGCTGATGATCGGGTAGACGATCACGATACCCAGGGCGATGATGGTGGGTGCCAACAGCCAAGTGGCCCATTTGCCCTGGCTGAGGATCCGGTTGTCTTCGCCTACGCCCTTGGGACCGTGATGGACATCGGGGGTGCCCGACGCCGGCTTGACCGGCGTCGGGCCCAATTCGGTAGCCATGGCTTTGTTACGATCCTGCGCCGGCAGACTCGATGGACTTCTGCATGTCGGACAGCGCATCCTTGGCCGGCTTCTCACCCTTCAGAGCCGCGTAGGCGTTCTCCTGGATTGCCTGCGTGACAGCGGGGTAGAACGGGGTGACCGGACGGGGAACGGCGTTCTCGATGGAGGTCTTCAAAACCGGCAGGTACGGCAGCTTGGCAACCAGTTCCTGGTCCTCGTACAGGGAACCAAACACGGGAGCCAGTGAACCCTGGGTCGCGAAGAACTTCTGCTGTTCCTCTTCAATCAGGAACTTCACGAAGTCCAGGGCGGTTGCCTTGTGGTCCGAGTAGACACTGATGGCTGCGCTGTGGCCGCCGAGGGAGGAGGCACCGGGACCGTCCTTGCCCGGAATGGCTGCCATGCCCAGCTTGTCCTTTACCTGGGAGGAGCCTTCAGTGGTGGCCAGGTTGTAGACGTAGGGCCAGTTGCGGAGGAAGAGCAGCTTGCCTTCCTGGAAGGCACGGCGGCTTTCCTCTTCCTGGTAGGTGATGGCTTCGGCGGGGATGTTCCCGTTCTTGAAGGCCTCGACCAGGTTGTTCAGGCCTTCCTCGGCTTCGGACGTGTTCAGGTTGGGCTTGCCCTCGTCATTCAGGACAGAACCACCGGCGGAGTTGATGGCTTCGGAGGCGTTGACGGTGAGGCCTTCGTACTGCTTGAACTGGCCGGAGTAGCAGCCGATGTTGTTTTCCTTTGCGATGGAGCACATGTCCATCATCTCGGCCCAGGTCTTCGGAGCTTCAGGCACCAGGTCCTTGCGGTAGTAAAGGATGGCGCCATCCGAGGAGACCGGGGCTGCATAGAGGGTGCCCTTGTAGGAACCGGCTTCAACGGTGGGCTCAAGCATGCCGTCCGTTTCGACTGCCATCTTGTCCTTGAGCGGCTGCAGCCAGCCCTTGGCCGCGAATTCAGCGGTCCACACGACATCGACGCTTGCCACGTCATAGTCGGCGTTCTTGGCCTGGAAGTTCTGCACGAGGTCGTCGTGCTGCTGGTCAGCCTGGTCGGTCTGCTCCTTGAACGTGACCTTCTCGTCCGGATGGGCGGCATTCCACTTCTCGATCAGCGGACGCACAACGTTTGAGTTGTCCTTGCCCTGTACGTAGGTGATGGGACCCCGGCTGTCGAGGTTTGCTTCGGCGTCGCCGCCGCCTCCGCCCGTGGTCCCGCCGCCGCCACCGCCCGCGCATGCGGACAGGGACAGGGCAAGGACGCCGGCCGTGGCAGCCGAAAGAAGGAATCTAGGGGTTTTCATTAGCTTGAAGCTCCTCGCTGAGAGACAAGTAAGTCGACAGTGCGCTTGCTAGGTGAGGTTGATGTGGTGACAGTCACACTAGTAAGGTTGCTGCACGTGATGCAAGCGTTTACATCAAAAAGTTATCTGAGGGGAACCTAATGTCCAACCCAGCCGTTCCCGCTTCCGGCCCCGCGCAGCCGGAATGGTGGGCCGACGCCGTCGTCTATCAGATCTACCCCCGCTCCTTCGCGGACGGAAACGGCGACGGGATGGGTGATCTTGCAGGTGTCCTGGAGCAGTTGCCCTACCTTCAGAAGCTGGGCGTGGATGCGATCTGGCTGTCCCCCTTTTACAAGTCTCCGCAGGCCGACGGCGGCTACGACGTCGCGGATTACCGCCAGGTAGACCCGCTGTTCGGCTCCCTGGATGACTTCGACGCCATGCTGCGGGACGCCCACGGCCGCGGCCTGAAGGTCATCGTCGACCTGGTGCCGAACCATACCTCGGATGAACACGCATGGTTCCGGGAGGCGCTGGCCGCGGCGCCGGGGTCAACGGAACGGGACCGTTACATGTTCAGGGCCGGCAGGGACGAGGTCCCCGGGTCCGGCGACGGCAACCGGGCGCCCAACAACTGGAAGTCGATCTTCGGCGGTCCGGCCTGGACCCGTGTGACCGAAGCCGACGGGTCGCCGGGCGAGTGGTACCTCCACCTTTTCGACACCAAGCAGCCGGACCTCAACTGGGAGAACGCCGAGGTGCAGGAGGAAATGCGCTCGGTTATCAGGTTCTGGCTGGACCGCGGGGTGGACGGTTTCCGCGTGGACGTGGCCCACGGCATGGTCAAGGAGAAGGGCCTGCCCGACTGGGACGGGGCAGCCGCAATGGTTGAGGGCACTTCCGCCACCCACGGCCACGCATCCCTGCCCGGTGACGCCCCGGGCGCCCACACCGACGCCGAGGAGCCGCACCGGGCAGTGTCCCCGGTTTACCCGCCCTCGCCGTTCTTCGACCAGGAGGGCGTCCACGAGATCTACCGCGACTGGCACCGGGTCCTGGAAGGGTACGGCAGTGACCGGATGATGGTGGCCGAAGCGTGGGTGGAACCTGCAGAGCGCCTGGCCCGCTATGTCCGCCCGGACGAGATGCAACAGGCTTTCAACTTCGATTACCTCCTCGCCGGATGGGACGCGGAGCGGCAGGCCAGCGCCATCGATGCTTCCCTGGCGGCCGCGGCTTCAGTGGGAGCACCGTGCACCTGGGTGCTCAGCAACCACGACACGGTCCGCCACCCCACCCGGTTCGGCCTCTCTGACCCCACGACCTTTCCGAAAGGTATATCCGCGGACGACGAACAGCCGGACGCCGCCCTGGGACTCGCGAGGGCCCGGGCCGCCACGCTGGTCGCGCTGGCGCTGCCCGGCTCGGCCTACCTGTACCAGGGCGAGGAACTCGGCCTGCCGGAACACACCACGCTGCCCGCTGAAGCACGGCAGGACCCAACCTTCTTCCGGACCAAAGGCGCCGAAATCGGCCGGGACGGCTGCCGCGTGCCGCTGCCATGGGCGGAAGACCTGCCGGGATACGGGTTCTCGCCGCGCCATAGCGACGCAGCCGCTCCGTGGCTCCCCCAGCCCGAGAGCTTCGGACCCCTCGCCGCAGACCGGCAGGAGGGCGTGGAGGGCTCCACGCTCGAGCTGTACCGGGCCGCCCTCGCCTTCCGCGCCAAAGAACGTTTGGGCGGTGGTGGACTCGAATGGGCGGATGAGCATTCACCGGAGAGCGGGCTGCTGGCTTTCCGCAACGGGAACGTCCTGGTGCTTGCAAACATGGGATTCGCCTCGGCGCCGGTTCCGGAGGGCTACACGGTGGCGCTGATCAGTGAGCCTGTTCCGGCGGAAGAGTGGCCGGGGCTCCATGAGGTGCCCGTGGATTGCACGGTGTACCTTCAGAGGGCATAGGTACCTGCAGCGGAGACAAGCGGCGGAACCTGCTAGCGGACGCGTTCGGCGCGGCCGAAGCGTGTCCGCGCTCCCGCCCCGATGTGGATGAGGACCGGGATGTCCTTGCCCACCACGGCTTCAAGGGCGGCAAGCAACCCGGTGACTTCCCCGGCCAGCAGGTGCGGGGCGACCCCCTGCCGCGGCAAGAGCCGGACCTTCAGGGCCGGCGATCCCTTGACGTCGTAGGTGGTGACGGTGGAGCCGGCCAGATCGGGCCGGCCGGCAAGCGCCTGCTTCAACGCCTGCTCGGCCACTCCCCCGCCGATGCGGACGTCCCCGGGAACACCGCCGGGGTCGTACGCTGACGCCAGCACGTTGGATCGCCCCTTGCCCTGCTGCGCCGCCCACGCAACCATAAGCCCGACCACCAGCAACAGGACCAGGGCCACCACAATCCATAACCAGCTTTCGCGCCGGCCGGGGAAGCGCGTGGCGTTGAAGGCCTCGTTAATTCCGTTCCACAACCCGGGAGACCAGGACTGCCACCATCCGGCCACCGGGGGGACGAGGGCGAGCAGCACCAGCAGGACTCCGACTGCCAGGAGTGCCAGGCCCAGGACACTGAGCAGGATCCGGTTGAGGACGCTTGGCGTGCTGTTCATGCTCCGATCACCCCCGAGTGCGTTACGTTGATGCGGGCGGCAGGTGACGGTTCGAGAGCCATCCGGTCCAGCTCGTCCTGGATGGCGGCGAGGACAGTCCCCTCATCCACCGGCACCCCGGACGTGGGCCGGACATTCACCAGGACCTGCCGCTGCGAAACAACCACCATGACCTGCTCGGGCGTTACGTTCGCGGCGAGCCGGGCGCGGCGGGCGAGGGAGGACGCGATCACTTCATCGTCAACCACGACGGCGGGACTTCCGGCCGCACGCCCTGCACCAGCAAGTAGGTGGCGGGCCCGGCGGCCCGGCAGCAGGCCGTTGAGGAGGAAGACAAGGCCCACCATTGCAAGGACCGCGCCGATGGCACCGAGCAGCAGCGGGGAAATCCCCGCCGGCAACGCGACTATGCGCTGCGCAGCGACCTGGGGTTCTATGAGCCACGCAGGCTGGCCGATCGCATGTACGGCTGCTTCCAGCAGTCCGTAGCCCGCGAGGACCATCACCAGGACAGCCGCCGCGATGGCAACCGCGGCGCGGGTTGAATGCGTTTCGCGGTACACCACACGGCGCATGTCGGGCTTGCCGCGCACGCGGCGGTCTTCCGCTGCCCCCGGCCTTCCGGTCTGGGCGTCAACCCTGCTGCTCACCTGACGCGGCCTCCTTCACTGATGCGTGCCCCGCTGATCCTGATATCCACCCGGCTCAACTGCGCGCCGCTGAGATCTGTCACAGTTTCGAGGATGCGGGCCTTGGCCTGCACCGTCCGGTCCCAGATGGAACCGCCCACGGTCTGCACCCGCCCTGGGTCCAGGACAACATCCTTCAGTGGCGGGATGCTGATTGGCGAGACGAGCGACAGTGCAAGCAGGCCGTCGTCGTCCGTCCAGTCCGCCCGCACGTCCTGCGCGTCGACGCCCAGGGCCGCGGCGGCCGCGGCCTTGGCGAGGCTGGTCAGGGCCTGCGTGCTGATGCGGTTGTGGCCGCTGAGCGCCTGGCCCCGCACGGCCGGGGCGGGCGTGCTCATGAGGACGAACGCCGGCCGATGATGGCGTCGAAGACGCCACGGAGGTCCAGTTTCCCCTCAGCGGCGCGGCCCAAGAGTGCACCGACGGCCATAAAAAGCAGTGCGACCAGGAATCCCCACAGGCCGAATTGCAGCGACATAAAGGCAACGAAGGCGCCCATCGCGGCGCCTGCCACGGTCAGGTTCACAGGAGTGCCTCCCGCTCTGTCACGGCAGCGGTACCGGGTTTCACGGGTGGCGGGACATAGACGTCGGTAATCTCCACGTTGACTTCGATCACCTGCAGCCCCACCAGTTCCTCGACCGCGCGGTAGACGGCGGCCCGCACCTGGTTGGCCAGGGCATGCAGCGGCGTACCGTAGCTCGCCACGAGGTTGATATCAACAGCAACCTGGGTTTCGCCCACCTCGGCGTGGACGCCGGCCGCATGGTCGGTACTGCTCCCCACGGCGTCACGGATTGCCCCCAGCGCACGGGAAGGACCCGAGCCCAGGGAGTAGACGCCGGGGACCGCGCGGGCGGCAATGCCTGCCACTTTGGCCACAGCGGTTTCGGAGATCACGGTGCGGCCCAGGCCGGACACGGGGACAGGAACCGGTACTGTCCCCCCGTGGACGTCCTGGCCGGGTTGCGGGTTCTGGTATTCCATCAGGCACTCCCCCTTCTGTTGTTCCAACCCTATCCCCAGCCTGCGCCGATGTGTGGTCAAGCCGGCAGCAGGCGGTCCACGGCCGCTCATTAAGGCGCGCATTAAAAGGACCCGGGCGGGGACGCCCCCAAGGACATCCCCGCCCGGGCGGGTGCCGCGGCTTGTTGTACAGGCCCTACGGGTTGTAGGCGGCCTTACTTATATAGGCCTTACTTGTACAGGCCTTCGCCGCCAACCTTGACGTTGGTGGGCAGGTAGCCGAACGGGCCGAGGCCGTTCTGGCCGAAGCTGCGGTCAACCTGGGTCACACCGTTCTTGAAGTTGATCTTCACTGTCGGGGACAGGGAGCCACCGCGGACGCCGTTGACGTTGTCGATGAAGGACTGCACCAGGCCGTTGGGCTGCACGTAGTGCGAGTAGGCCTGGAACTGGCGTCCGTTCTGCTGGTTGGAGATGGTGCCGCTCGGGTTGTTGGCCGGCAGGTTCAGGTCCGTGGGTGAGCCAAGCGCCAGGCCGGAGTTGTTCACCGGCTGGTAGTCGGAGCGGACGCCGTCGCCAACGAAGCCGTAAACGCCGTCGGGGCCGCGCATGCCTGCAGCGTAGGTGAACTGGTGGCTGATCGTGTACAGGTAGTACTTGTTCTTGCCGTCTTCGTTCTGGATGAAGATCTGCGGCCGCTCAGTCTGGTCGTTGACGCAGTTCGCGGAAAGGATCGGCGGCAGGAAGGACCACTTGGTCAGGTCCTTGTTGTCCGCGACGGCCAGACCAACGTTGCCGGTCTGGTAGAAGGCGCCGCTGCTGTTCACCTCGTCGAGGGACTCAGCGTTGGCGTCGCCCTCCCGGTAGCCGAGGTCCTCTTCGGTGCACTGGTATTCGCCGCGGTTGCCGGCGGTGTTGCCTTCGAAGACCATGAACGTCTTGCCGGGGTGGGCGGGGTCGGCAAAGGTGAACGGGTCGCGGAAGGCGAAGCCCGGGTTCTGCTCCTTGGTCTGGTACATCTTTCCGTCCGGCTCCAGCAGCTTGGTGTGCTCGAAGCCGTCGAACCAGACGCGCTCGTTGTCGGCGTGGATGTTGCCGAGTGCCTTGGCGATCGCGGCGTCAGGGGCGATTCCTCCACCGCCGGCGTTGCGCTCGGCCACGTCGTGGAACGTGGTGGCCGTGTAGAAGACGTTGACGTGGTTGCCCTCCATCAGGCGGGTGGAGCCGGACCATTCGGTGTTGCCGATGGAGGAGCCGTCCACGAAGAGGTGTCCGCCGTAGTTCCACTTGTCCTTGGCGGGGTCCGCGTTGGTCTTGCGGAAGAAGAAGCCGATGCGCGCGTTCCAGTGGCGCTGGTCGAAGTTGTACCCGGCGTGGCGGTCGGCGACGAGCGAGAAGATCACGTCGTAGCCCTTGTAGCTGATCTGGTTGGCGTTCTCATCCGTCAGGGACCAGGTGTCCCAAACCCAGACGTCCTCGTTCATGGTGGGGAAGTCTTCGGGGATTTCCGGCATGGTGACGTCGGGGCTCATGGAGTTCTGGCCCGGAGCCACGCTGGGGTCGCTCTGCGCCATGATCTGGCTGGCGTCGGCGCGGGTCCACTTGGAAGTGAAGTCCGACGCCGGGTCGAAGGCCTGCTGGGAGTGTTCCGTGGGGAGCGGGAAGCCGGGGGTCGGCGCGGGCAGCTGCTCGGCGGCCGGCGGGTCGGCAGGTTCGTTGGCCTGGGCCGAAGGCACTGCCAGGAAGGCCGAAGCGGCAACGGAGGCCGCCAGCGCTGCGGCGGCGGACCGCCAGCGCAGGCTCCGGGGGGATTGAGGGTGCTTGTGCATTTTTGCTCTTCTCGCGGAGTTGAAACTGTTCGTGGAAGACGGGCGGATGCCCTGTTCCCTACGCACTCCGGCGGCCCCGGCAACGCGGCAGGCGTCATCGAGGACGCCTTCGTGTCGAGGGGCGGGACATGGGTGGTGTCCCGATGCGGGCCCTTTCGGATACCGGGGATATCCGGGCCGGTCTCCACGCTAGGCAGGCACTTGCCGGCTTTTCAAACCGTGTTTCGGGCCGTAAAAGCCGAGTCCAACTCAGATGTGCAAGCGCTTACGCATCTGCATTGCGCGCGCGTGCCACAAGGGTTTGGCCGAGTCAAATGTTTCAGATGTCAGACAAATTTTTTCGCAATAAAGCGGGTTATGTTGTGTTCACCACGCCCGCTGACAACGGGAACGATTCATCGCGGCCCAGCCGTATTGGCCAGCGGAAGGCCCGCGGGCAAGCCCCGAGCCGGTTCCTGCCGGCACTTGTCGGAGTCCAACTTGCACGGGGATGTCCAATTTGCGCGGCGATGCGGTGGGACGTGGATCAGCAAGATGGAGGTTTAATCGGGAAGCTCGACGCGATCCGGCAGGAGCGCCCCAAGGGCTGGCCGGCAGGCCCGGGAGGGCCTGGCAGCAGGGGCCGCTAACGGGCCAAACCAGGAAGAGGGCGGTGGTTAAAGCAGAAAAGCACCAGTTCCGAAGAACTGATGCTTCCCAGTGGTGGCTCCGACCGGCGTCGATCCGGTGACCTTTCGATTTTCAGTCGAACGCTCTACCAACTGAGCTACAGAGCCTAGGTGACTAGTCACCTTGAGAGCCGGAATTTCTTCCAACAATCAGAGCGACCCTGACGGGACTTGAACCCGCGACCTCCGCCGTGACAGGGCGGCGCGCTAACCAACTGCGCTACAGGGCCTTGCTTTTCTTGCTTCACAGTATCGCTACTGCTTTTTTCAAGGCCTCCAGCCTACCAGACTTTTTTAGTCTGTTTGACCAGCTTCCTTGCGTACCCCCAACGGGATTCGAACCCGTGCCGCCGCCGTGAAAGGGCGGTGTCCTAGGCCGCTAGACGATGGGGGCCAGAACCCGTTCGGAGCAAAATAAAAGGCGTAAAGCGAGGCTTTCCGTCTTTGTCCTTTGCGTTCTCCGAACCGGACTCCACAACTATAGGGCCTAGTCATGGATTATCCAAAATCGGCTAAAAACCCCGTGCCTGAACAGGAAGATCAGGTGAAGATGGACTGATGGATGCCGTTGCTGCGCTCAATGAGATTGCCTTCTGGCTGGAGCGCGGACGCGCCGCCACCTTCAAGGTCCAGGCGTTCCGCAAGGCGGCCGCGGCCATCAGCGCCCTGCCGCCGGACGAAGTGGCCGAGCGGACCAGGACCGGGCGGTTGAAATCCATGAAGGGCATCGGCGACCGGACCTTCCAGGTCATCCAGCAGGCGGTGGCAGGCGACGTCCCCGGCTATCTGGCGGACCTCCGGGACAAGGGCGCCCAGCCGCTCGCCCCGGGCGGCGGGGAATTGCGCAATGCGCTCCGTGGCGACCTGCACAGCCACAGTGACTGGTCCGACGGCGGTTCCCCCATCGAGCTGATGGTGGCGGCCGCCGGGGTGCTCGGGCGGGAGTACCTGGCGCTTACGGACCACTCCCCCAACCTCACGATCGCCAACGGACTATCTGCGGAGCGTCTTACCCAACAGCTGGACGTGGTGGCCGGCATCAACGCCGACGGCACGGCCGGAAACGGACGGCCGGGCGGCAAGGTGCGGCTGCTGACAGGCATCGAGGTGGACATCCTGGAGTCCGGCGAGCTGGACCAGGAACCCGAATTGCTGGACCGTCTCGACATCGTGGTCTCCAGCGTCCACTCAAAACTGCGTGCTGACCGGAAGACCATGACCCGGCGCATGCTTGGCGGCATCCAGGCCCGGCACACCAACGTCCTTGGCCACTGCACGGGCAGGCTGGTGGAAGGCTCCCGCGGGACGCGTCCGCCGTCGGAATTCGACGCCAAGGAGGTTTTTGCCGCCTGCGCCGAGCACAACGTGGCTGTCGAGATCAACTCCCGGCCGGAGCGGCAGGACCCGCCGGATCCTTTGATCCAGCTGGCCCTGGAAGCCGGGTGCCTGTTCTCGATCGACAGCGACGCGCATGCACCGGGCCAGCTGGACTTCCTCCAGTACGGCGCCGAGCGGGCGGCGCGCAACGACGTGCCCGCGCACCGCATCATCACCACCTGGCCCGTGGACCGGCTCCTGGAGTGGGCAGCGGCGAAATAATCGTCTCCACCGCCGGCCGGCACGGTAAACGCGGCGGGGCGTCAGTCCGCGGCGTCCGCCAGCTTCTGCCGGAAATCGGCCTTGGTGGTCAAGGTCAGCTTCTCCCCGTCCAGGAAGAATGTTGGCGTGCCGCTGACGCCCAGGGCTTTGCCGTCGGCGATGTCCGCCAGGACCCGTTCCTCGGTCTGCGGGTCGGCCACGGCGGCGTCGAAGAGGGCCAGGTCCAGGCCCATGTCCCCGGCGTAGGAGCGGAACAACGGCGCCTGCGACTGCTGGCTGCCCGCCCACTGGGACTGGGTCTCGAACAGCCTGTTTGCCATCTCCTGGTACTGGCCTTGCTGCCCGGCCGCTTCTGCAGCCAGCGCTGCCTGCCCCGAGTTCGGGTGCATGGACAACGGAAAATGCCTGTGCACGAACGTGATCCTGTCCCCGAATTCCGCTTTCAGCTCCTCCACCACGGGATGGATGGAGCCGCAGGAGGGGCACTCGAAGTCCAGGAATTCCACCAGCTGTGCCTTCTCCACGGAAGGTGACGTCAGCCTGTGGCTGTCCGCCCGGACCAACTGTTCAGACCCTGCGACCGGGGGCACGGCCTCCTTCTGGCCGGCCGTGAAGAGGGCAAACCAGGCCGCCCCGCCGATGACGGTCACCGCCAGCACAATCCAGATGACGATCCTGACCAGGCGTGCGGTATCACGGGGTGGAGCGGGGCTTGAGACCATAACCGGCATCCTAGCCGGGCCTGCCGCCGGCGGGGCTCAAGGGCTGCCAAACTTTGGCAGGAAGTTGGCCAGACCTGACCGATTTCCGCCAGCCACGTGGGGCCGCAGCCGGATACATTGGCTCCATGTCCTCACCAAGCACCGCAAACACCACGGGCTCAACGCCTGTTCCGCCAGCCGCGCCTGCCAGGGTGCTGGGGGTGGCGGCGATGGTTGTCACGGTGGTCCTGTGGGCGTCGGCCTTCGTGGGCATCCGGGCGATCGGCCCGCGCTTCTCCCCCGGCTCCCTGACGCTTGGCAGGCTGGTGATTGCCGCCGTCGTGCTTTCCCTGCTGGTCCTGCCGCAACTGCTAAAGAGCCGGCTCCTGCCCCGGGGGCGTGAGTGGTGGCCCATCCTGGCGTACGGCGTAATGTGGTTCGGCGGATACAACGTGGCCCTGAACGCCGCCGAGCACATCCTGGACGCCGGCACCAGCGCCCTGCTCATCAACGTCAACCCCATCCTGGTGGCGGTCCTGGCGGGCATCGTCCTGAAGGAGGGTTTTCCGCGCTGGCTGCTGATCGGCAGCACGGTGGCGTTCGCCGGGGTGGCGCTGATCGCCTTTGGTGCCGGGCGGCCGTCCGGCGCGCAGCCTCCAACGGGTGGAAGCACGACGGCGGACGTCGCCGGTGTGGCGCTTTGCCTCCTTGCCGCGGTGCTCGCCGCGGTCAGCGTGATCATCCAAAAACCCGTCCTGCGGAAGCTCCCTGCGGCGCAGGCCACATGGTTCGGGATTCTGGTGGGTGCTGCCTGCTGCCTCCCATTTGCGGGGCAACTGGTCTCCGAACTGCAGGCGGCTCCGCCGCAGGCCACCGCCGGGCTGGTTTATCTGGGCGTCTTCCCCACGGCCATCGCCTTCACCACCTGGGCCTACGCGCTGTCGCTCGTGGACGCGGGCAAGCTGGCCGCCACCACTTACCTTGTTCCCGGCACGACGGTGCTGATTTCCTGGCTCCTCCTGGGTGAGATACCCACCGCCTTGGGCCTGCTGGGTGGCCTGGTCTGCCTGGTCGGGGTGGCACTGACCCGCCGCCGGGGCCGGGTGGCGGGCAGGGACGGGGCCGGTGTCGTCGGGGGCGGGGCCGGCGGGCGCGTGGCCCGCGTCCGGCGCTAAAGTCGAGGTATGCCCAGCAGCCTGCCCCCCGGCCTGCCGATCATTCCCGAAGGTCCGCATGAACCGCCCGGCTTCCGGATGTCGGCCGACGAATTTGAAGCCGCCGTGACCGATGCACTGGACAGCATTCCGGAAAAGCTGGCCCGCGCGATGGACAACGTGGCTGTCTTCATCGAGGACGACTACGTGCCCGGTCCCGGGGAGGACCCGGACACCGTCCTGCTGGGCGTTTACGAAGGCATCCCGCTCACCGAACGCGGCTCGTGGTGGGACGCGGGATCGCTGCCGGACCGGATCACCATCTTCCGGGAACCGATCCTGGAAATCTGTTCCTCCCGGGAGGACGTCATCCACGAGGTGGCCGTGACGGTGGTGCACGAGGTCGCGCACCACTTCGGCATTTCGGACGACCGGTTGCACGAGCTGGGCTGGGGCTAGCCTTGTAGGCATGGGACACGACCACAGCCACACGCACGGCATCACCGCGACCGGCCGGCACCGGAAACGGTTGCTGGCTGTCCTGGGAATCACCCTTTCCGTGGTGCTGGTCCAGGTGGTGGGTGCCATCTTGTCCGGTTCACTGTCCCTGCTGGCAGACGCCGGACACATGCTTTCGGACGCCGCGGGCGTAACCATCGCGCTGCTGGCGGCCTGGATCGCTGCGCGGCCCGCCAGCGACCAGCGGACCTACGGATACCAGCGGGCTGAGGTGCTCGCCGCCCTGGCCAATGCGCTGATCCTCGTGGTCATCTCCGTGGTGATCTTCACCGAAGCCATCCGCAGGATCGGTGCCGCACCGGAGGTGCAGACGGACATCATGCTCTTCGCCGCGATCCTCGGCGCCGTGGCGAACGTGGTGTCCCTGATGATCCTGCACGGCGCCCACCGCGACAGCCTCAACGTTCGCGGCGCCTACCTCGAGGTCCTCGGCGACCTCCTGGGTTCCTTCGCGGTCATCGCCGCTGCGGTGGTAATCATGCTGACCGGGTTCAACGCCGCGGACACTATCGCCTCCGTGCTGATCGCCCTCCTGATCCTGCCCCGGGCGTGGAGCCTGCTGCGCGACGTCGTGGACGTGCTGCTGGAAGCCAGCCCCAAGGGCGTGGAAGTGCAGATGATCCGCGAACACATCCTGTCCGTGGACGGGGTCACGGACGTCCATGACATCCATATCTGGACCATCACCTCCGGCGTCCCGGTCTTCTCCGCCCACGTGGTGGTGGAAGACGGAGTGCTCAACGCCCGCGGCGCCGACCAGCTGCTGGACAAGCTCATAACCTGCCTGGGCTCGCACTTCGACACGGACCATTGCACGTTCCAGCTGGAGCCGGCGAGCCACTCCGAGCACGAGGCCCACCAGCACGCCTGACGAGCACGCCTGGCGCCGCACACTTGGCCGCGGATGCCTGGACGGGGAGGCTCAGCTGAGGACGTCCTTGGTGACGAACCGCCCGTAGGCCAGGGCCCCGAACACCGCGACGTAGCCGGCCTGGAGCAGGGCGTTGGACGTGAACGAGTCCCACAGGACGGGCTGTCGCAGCATGTCCGCGAAACCGAGCCAGTAGTGGCTGAACAGCCATGGATGCAGCCATTCCAGCTGCGGCAACTGGTCCAGGACCTGGGACACCACGGACACCACCACGGTGGCGGCCATCGCGCCCACGGGAACCACCGTCAGGGTGGACAGGAACAGTCCGACGGCGGAAAGCCCGGCCAGCGAAACGGCCAGGTACGCGGCAATGAGCAGGATGCGGACGGCAGCCTCCGGCGGCTGGATGACGTCCCCGGACAGCAGCGTCACCGGGCCGACGGGAAACAGCGCGGCGCCCACAGCCGCACCGGCAAGTCCCACCACCAGTGGTGCCACCACGCAGAACGCGAGCGCTCCCGCGTACTTGACCAGCAACAGCCGCACCCTCCCGGCAGGCGCAACGAGCAGGTACCGCAGGGTCCCGAGGTTCGCCTCGCCTGCGATGGTGTCCCCGGCCACCACCCCGACGGTGAGCGGCAGGAACAGGGGCACGGACACCAGCATGGCGGTGAAGGCGACGAACAGGCCGTTCTGGCTGATGCGGTCCAGGAAGGCCGGGCCGCGGCCGGGTGGCACGGAGGAGGAAAGGCGCACCGCGACGGCGACGAGCACCGGGATGGCTGCCAGGGCAAGCAGCAGCGCCCAGGTGCGGCGCCGCCCGAACAGCACCCGCAGTTCGGACAGCATCAGGGACGACCCGGAAGTACGCACGCCCGCGGGCTGCGCGGCTGCTCCGGAGTACTCCGCCGGCACGCTACTGGGCAACGTCGAACCCCTCCCCCGTCAATGCCACAAAGCGGTCCTCCAGGCTTTCCCGCTCGACAGCGAAGCCGCGGACGCGCACACCCCCGGCCACCAGGTGCCCCACGATGTCCTCCGGGCGGCGGCTGTCCCCACCGGCTGATTCCCGTTCCCGGGCCGTGGCGTCGCCGGCGGCGGGCGGAAGGGCTGCGAGGAGCACCTCGCCGTCAGGCTGGGCTCCGCCGGCCTCCGCGGCCAGTCCGAGCCCCGCGAGCACGGTTCGTGCTGCTCGGGCATCGGGCGTCAGCAGCCGGATCCGGGCGCTGCCGGCCCGCCGCAGGTCAGCCAGCGGGCCCTGTGCCACGAGCCTGCCCTGGCTCATGACGGCGGCATGGGTGCACATCTGCTCCACCTCGGCCAGGAGGTGGCTGGAGACAAAGACGGTGGCACCGTCGCGGGCGAGCGAACGGACCAGGTTGCGCACTTCCCGGGTGCCCTGCGGGTCCAGGCCGTTGGTCGGTTCGTCGAGGACCAGCAGGTCCCGCCGCGACAGCAGGGCGTTGGCTATGCCCAGCCGCTGTTTCATGCCGAGCGAATAGGCGTGGACCTTCTTGCCCGCGGCGTGGGAGAGGCCAACCCGGTCAAGGGCCCGTTCCACCCTTGCTTTGCGTGTGGCCGGTATGGTGCCGGGACCGGCGGCATCCAGGCGGTGCAGGTTGGCCGCCCCGGACAGAAAAGGGTAGAAAGCCGGTCCTTCCACGAGTGCCCCGACCCTGGGCAGGACGTCCCTGAACCTGCCCGGCATTTCCATCCCCAGCAGGTTGACCGTCCCGGCCGACGCCGCCGCGAGGCCGAGCAGCATGCGGATGGTGGTCGTTTTGCCTGACCCGTTGGGGCCGAGGAAGCCGAACACGGACCCGGGCGGAACGGCGAGGTCCACCGCATTCACGGCCACCTGGTGGCCGAACCGTTTCGTCAGGCCGCTGGTTTCGATGGTCAGCCCGGACGTGTCCGGGCCGGTCCCGCCGCCCGGGTTCACTGCAGCGCCGGATTCACTGGGCCGCCGGATTCACCGTGCCGCCGACGCGGCGGCCTGCAGGGCCTCCACTGGAACCATCCCGGCGAAGAGGCGCCCGTCGTCGGTGATGAGGACGTTGAAGAGCGTGGTGGACAGCAGCCGCCCGCCGGGTACGACGACGGCGGCCTGGGACAGCAGCGGATCCCGCAGCAGGGCGTCAGGCAGGGTTCCGCCCGCTGCCGCGGCAGGGATCTCGACGACGGCTTCCCACCCCTTCCCTGTCACCGTCGGGAGGGCCGGATGCGTGCGGATGGCGGACAGGTGCTCGGGGGTGATCGCCATGCCCGGCTCGCGGAAGCTGTGCGGCCATCGGGTCGCGGGCGGCACCTGCAGTTCGTCGACGGCGCTGCCCGGCGGCGGCTCGAACGTGAAGAGCGCGTCATCCGGCGCCTCGAGCGACAGGCTGGTGAACGCGGCATACAGGGATGGCGAGCCACCGCCGCGGGCAGTGACCTGGACGGACAGCGGCATGCCGGTTTCGCCGTCAACGGCGATGGCTGCGGCGCCGACCAGGGTGGCATCGGTGCGGGGCTCCAGCAGCAGGTTGTAGGCGGGGCGGCCGGCTACTGTGACGTCGTCCCCAACGGATACTGCGGTGGTGGGATCAATTTTGGCAAGCAGGCGCCCGGCGATGTCCACGGGGGCCGGCGCGGCCGCGTCGTCCGGCGCGGCGGGCACGGGAAGCGGCAGGTCGCTTGCGAACGACGGCAGGGTTGCATGGACCGTCGAGTTATCCCGCGAGGAGTAGAACCAGAGGTCGTTGTCCCTGCGGACGAGGTCGCGCTCGGCCAGCCGGTCCAGTATCTGGATGCGGACCTTGGTCCTGCCGTCCATGTACACCCGGGCAGTGTGGTCGCCGGTGAGCAGTTCCGCCACCGAAGCCGCACCACCCGCGGAGGCCGGGCCCGAGGTGGGACCTGCTGCCGGTAGCTCCGGCAGGCCGAGATCCGTGGACTGCTCGATGGTGCCCGAAAAGGAGTGGTCTTTGTGGGTCGCCAGGAGGGCAAGGACTTCAGCAGGTGTCTTCTCCGGCAGGGGATCGCCGGCACGGGCCGGAATGGTCCCGGCCAGGACGCCTGCGGCGATCACTGCGGGGGCTGCCACGGCAGGCAGCCAGCGCACCCATGCACGCCTGGTGCCGGGCGTTTCCCGCCGTCGGAGCGTTTCGATGACCAGCGCGGCGCCGGAGCCGCTGGTTTCGGAGCCCGCCATGCTTGAGCCCATAGCTCAAGAGTACGCCTGCCAGGGCGGGTAGACACGTGGCGGGCCCCCTCTGCGCCCCCCCCCTCCGTGTCAGCCGGGAACAACGGTGCCGGCGCCGCCGTCGACGGTGATCCGCTGCCCGGTAGTAATCTTCCCGGTCGCGTCCGGCACCCCCACTACGGCCGGAATGCCGTATTCGCGGGCGACTACGGCGCCGTGGGAGTTCGGCCCGCCCATTTCCATGACCAGCCCGCCGGCTGTGAGGAACAGCGGGGTCCAGCCGGGGTCGGTGGACGGGGCCACCAGGATTTCCCCGGGCTCCAGGTGCGCTCCGACCGGGTCCAGGATGACCCTGGCTGCCCCGGTTGCCCTCCCCGCGGAGGCGGGGCTGCCCGCCAGGGTACCCGGCGCCGCAGTTGCCGCGGGGTCCTGCAGTGCCTCCGGCTCCGTGCCGTCGGACAGCAGGACCCGGGGTATGTGCCGGCGTCCAAGCTCGAACACGTAGGCGGCCCGCCGTTCGCCCACCAGCCGGCGGATCTCCGTTGCGCCGTCTTTTCCGCTGACAGCGTTCCGCGCCTCGGCAAAGTCCAGGAAGAAAATGTCCTCCGGCTGCTCCAACGTGCCGGACCCGGCAAGTTCCCTGCCCACGTGCAGCAACTGCCGGCGGACTTCTGCCAGGCCCAGGACCAGCTGGTACTTGGGCAATTCCCGCAGCCCCGCGAACAGCCGCGCCCTGTGCAGGGCTGCCCGGACCAGGACGGCGTGGACGGCGCTGCGCGAGCGTGCCCTGGCCACCAGCACGCCCACCTGCGTGTCCGCCTCCTCCGCGGCCTTGCTGAACTGGACGTCGGGGGCGAGTCCCGGGTCTTCGAGGCGGAGGTAGTTTGCCAGGACGTTGAGGATGTGGGCCGGGTCATCCGACCAGCGCGGCATTCCGACGTCGATCTCCGCCACGGAGCGGTGGCCGTACCGGTCCAGGAACCGGGTAAGTCCTGCGTCCAGGCGCCCCGGGAGCCGTCCGGCCTGGAATTCACGGGCCAGGCCGGACGGGTCCCGGGTGGTCAGGGCGGTCCTGGATTCGGAATCGTCCCTGATGGCAGTGGCCAGGCGCCACAGTTCAAGGTCCATCTCCGTGGTTACGTTATGGGGCAGGCCGCGGAGCACCGGCTGGAGGTCATCCCACCGGGTGCCGCCAAGCAGCTTTCCCGCCAGGCCAAGCATGGCGAACCCGAGCGCAGGCAGCGGCAGGATGGCAGGGACGATGGCAAACAGCCGCGTCCGCAGGAGTGTTTCGGCGTGGTCAAGGCGTTCGGCCGGCGCGGCAGCCCGGGGTGCTGCCAGCCCCGATTCGAACTCACGGGTGAAGCGGTCCAGCCGGCGGAGTGCGGCGCGCGGGCGGAACACGCCCCGGAGAAACGACTCTGGAGCCCTGGCACGGATGGCCGCCGGCAGGACGTGGCGGAGCAGCGCCAGGGGTGTCCTGCGGGTGATGGAGAATTCCGGGTTGGTGAAGAGCTGGCGCAGCACGGCGGCCGAGCGGGCTTCCATGATGTCGAAGACGCGCGGAAGGAGCCGGCGTCCCACGGTGCTCCGGAGTGGGGTGGTCATGTCGATATAGAGCCGTTGCCCGCCCTCGGCATAAGGCGGGGGGCCGCGCCGTGGTTCAGGCACGCTGAAGCCTGCCGCGGTGGCGACCGACGATGCGATGAGGCGCAGGGCCGCCCTGCCCATGGGGGTGATGGGGCGCGTCAGCCCCTGGGCGAGGCTGAAGCAGAGGTAGGCCCTGGTGCCGGCTGGGTTGCCGTGCACCGTGCCGCCCGGGTGCTGCGGGATTGGATAGAGGGTGGTGATGGGCCGGGACTGGCTCAGCCACAGCCTGCCGTCGCGGTCGATGGCCCATTCGATGTCCTGGGGTGCGCCGAAGTATTGCTCGGCCTGCCGGCCCAGGGCGGCCAGCCCGGCTGCCTGGGCATCGGTGAGGGACGCGGTGCCCGATGCCCCGGACACGTCAACGGTCTCGGTTCCGCCACCGGGGACGGCCAGCACCGCTACCGCCTTATCGCCGAGCCTGCGTTCCAGGACCCGGCCAGTGAGGGCGTCCACCACGTAGTGGTCCGGGTTGACCGCCCCGGACACCACGGCCTCGCCCAGCCCGGGGCTGGCATCGATCATGGCGTGTCCACGGCGTCCGGTTACGGGGTTGGCGGTGAAGAGGACCCCCGCCGCCTCCACGTCCACCATCCGCTGGACCACGACGGCGAGCGCGACGTCCGAGGGATCCATGCCCAGGCTGGCCCGGTAGGACGTGGCACGGTCCGTCCAGAGCGACGCCCAGCATTTCCGGACCGCATCGAGGACGGCATCGGCACCCACCACGTTGAGGTAGGTGTCCTGCTGCCCTGCGAAGCTCGCGGACGGCAGGTCTTCAGCGGTGGCCGAGGAGCGCACCGCCACGGGAACGTCCCTGCCCAATGCGGTGTAGGCGCGTTCCACGGCTGCTGCAATGTCCGGAGGGACGGGCGCCGCGAGGATGGCACTGCGTGCTCCTGCCGCGAGGTCCGCGAGCGCCGCTGAATCCGGCACCGAGGGGGCGTTGCCGCCCGCCGGCTTCAGGGCGGCATGGACAAAAGCCAGCCCCGGAAGCAGGTTTGACGGAGCTCCGGTGACTTTCCGGTACGCCCCGGTGGTGAGGCAGAACCCGTCCGGGACCGGGATCCCCGCCAGCAGGAGCTCGCCCAGGTTGGCTGCCTTGCCGCCCACCAGCGGCAGCAGCCCCGCATGGACGGACTGCAGGTCCAGGACCAGCCCGGAGCCGGCGTCCGCGCTTACCGTGGGTTCCTCCAGCCCCTGCATGTTGGTGCCTCCCTGGCCGCCGGGCCTGCTGTCGTCAGGCTGCGTCGCCCAGGATCGGTCCGAAGCGGGGCCGGTCGGCGAGCCGTGGATCTTCACGGTCCGGGACCACCATCACGGGGCCCTTCGCGTGGTGGAGCACACCGTCCGAGGTGGACCCCAGGAGCATTCCGGTGAAGCCGCCGCGGCCGCGGGTGCCGACGACCACCAGTTCCACGTGCCGGCTTTCCTCCACCAGCACGTCCACCGGCGATCCGTCCCGCAACTGGGACTCCGCCGGAAGCGCGGGATAGTGGCTCCGCAGCCACGCCATTCCGGCGTCCAGCGTCACCTGGATGTCGGCGAACAGTGCTTTCCGGTCCATGGGCGCCGGAACCCATGCCAAGGAGCCGCTGTACTGGGGAACGGCGCAGACCACTCGCAGCGTTGCGCCAAGCCGTTCAGCCTGGTCGGCTGCCTCCAGGACGGCTACCCGGGCCTGCTCCGAACCGTCCACGCCCACCACCACCACGTTCTCCACGCGCTGGTGGCCTGCCTTGGCCTGCTCCGCCCTGACGCGCCTGTCTTCAGTGGTTTCACCGAGCCGGTCGGAGCAGATGAGCGGCACGGTGACCGTGGGGCACTTGGCGTGCGCCGGCAGGGCACTGCTCACCGAGCCCAGGAGCCGGCCCACGAATCCGCCGCGTCCGCGGGTGCCGAACACCAGGAGTTCAGCGGTTTCGGACATTTCCAGCAACACCCCGGACGCGTCGCCGTTTTCCACGGACGCGGTCACCTCGATGTCGTAGGTGGACACCTTTTGCAGCGCCTGCCGGACGATCGCCTCGGCGCCTTCGCGGATCACGGAGTCGTCCACGGTGGCGTATCCGCCATCCAGTCCGGAGGCGGCAAAGATCGGCACCGAGTAGGCGGTGACGATATGGAGCGGACGACGACGGCGCCGGGCTTCGCGGGCGGCCCACACGAGGGCGCACTGGCCGTGGTCCGAGCCGTCGACACCCACCACGATCCCGTCCGGCGCAGCCGAGGTCCCACCACCGTCCCGGGCCGGGTCCGGATGCAACTCTTGTGCGCCCATGGGGCCGCCTCCTTGCGCTGATGCCTGCCTGATGTTGCGGCTATTCTGCCAGAAGCGGACGGTCCGCCGCGCACCGGGCCGGCAGGCTCGACCGCCTGCGGAACAACCGCCTGACGCTTCTCACTATTCTCCGTCCCACCGTGCCAGGCAAGCGCAGAAGGGCTACTTTACCCACACGTTATCCACACGTTTTCCACACGGTGTCCACGGCCGCGGGGGCCTCTTTCCACAGGCCCAAGGAAAGCGCGTTCACCTGCAGAAGAATATTGGCGTTTTGGTCTATCCCTGGCCCCGTTTGTTCTGTAGTCTTCAGGACATTGTTGGTCCGGGACGCCAGCTTCGATTCCGTGTGCAGGCGGCCCACCCAACGCATTGCGGCCGGACTTTGGGGATACGGAACGCGCGCCGGCGAGGACGCCGGCACCTGCCAAAACTTCGAAGGAAGGAAACTGTGGTGTCAAGCATGCCTGGGAACGCCGGGACCGAACAGACCACCACCGTGATCATTGGCACGGGCCTGTCCGGCCTGGCCGTGGCCGCCGAGCTGCGCCGCCGCGGCATCGACTCCATCGTGGTGGACGGGCTCGACATCCTCGGGGCGGCCCAGCCGGCCAACACAACGTCGCTGCAGCGCTGCGAGGCGCCGGACCCCGCCGTCCTGCGGGAGCGGAACGAAATCCTGCGGCACCTGCGCAACTACGCTGCCAGCCACCAGGTCGACGTACGGAATACCACCCGTGCTGTGCAGCTTTCCAAGGTGGACCAGCCGGCGTCGGCTGCTGCGAGCCCGCAGTGGGAGGTGCACACGCCCACTGGCATCCTGGTGGCCGACCACATCGTCCTCACCCGGTGCGCCCAGAGCCAGCTGCGGCGGATGATCAACGAGTTGGGCATCGCTGTGGGCCGCAACCTGGTGGCCGCCATGCGGGCCATCGGCATCTACCTGGTGGGAGTCGGCGAGCTGATCACGCCGTCCCCCAAGGAAGTCCTGCGGCAGGCGAAGACCGTTGGCCAGGCCATTTCGGCCAAGGTCAACCCGGTCACCGCGGCGCACCCGGCAACGGGGAGCCTGGCGTTGCTGCCCTGCTGACCGGAACCGGCTACTCCGTGTCCACAGGTTCGTCACCGCCGGCAGACAGCCTGCGCCGGGCAATGACGGCCAGCGCAACCAGCAGGCCCACGGCCACCGCTGCGAATATGACGATGCTCCATTGGAAGGGCTCCCCGGAGTCCGCCGGGACGGAGGGTTCCGCGGTGGCCCCGGGCTGGGCTGTGCCCATTCCCGGAACGGTGGCGGCCGCCGTCGGACCTGTTGCCCCGGCTGACCCTTCCGCGGCGCCGGCCGCTGTGAAGCTGAAGGTGCCTTCAATGGGGTGCGAATCAGAGCTGACCACCCGCCACGCCACCGTGTACACGCCGGCGGGCCCGCCTGCCCGAAGTTTCTGCACCGCCACGTTGTCCACGATCTGCACCGGTCCGTCCGCCCACTCCGCGCCGGCGGCGTCCTTGACGGAAATGGACGCTCCGATGCCGAGCGGGTTCTTGTTGAACGTGACCGAGACCTGCTCCGGCGGTACGGGCACGGATGCCCCCTGGGCAGGGGTGCTGGACTCGGCGGCATCGTGCGCGGCAGCAGGTCCGGCCAGGCCCAGGACTGTGGCTGCAAGGACGAGGAAGCCGAGCAGCAGGCTGAGGGGACGGCGGCGGATGGAACGCATGCGGGGACTGCTCCTTGTGTTGGCTTCCTTACAGACTAGGGGAATTTGCCGGGCGTCCCCGCGCCGCCGCCATAGGATGCAGGTATCCCCTCATACATCCCCGGAGGACTAATGCTTAAGCAAGGCTCTGCCCTGGACCGGTATTTCAAGATCAGCGAGCGAGGATCCAACTGGTCCCGCGAGATCCGCGGCGGCTTCGCCACCTTCTTCGCCATGAGCTACATCGTGGTACTGAACCCGCTGATCCTTTCAGGCCCCGACTCCAGCGGCAACTCGCTTGGGTTTACGGCGGTGGCAGCTGTAACCGCGTTCGTCGCCGGCATCCTGACCATCCTGATGGGAGCCTGGGCCAAGCACCCCTTCGCGCTCGCGACGGGCCTGGGCGTCAACGCCTTTGTGGCGGTCACGGTGGCCACGAATCCCGGCCTGACCTGGCCGGACATGATGGGTCTTGTGGTCCTGTCCGGCGTGACCATGCTCATCCTGGTCCTTACCGGGTTCCGCACGGCAGTGTTCAAGGCCGTTCCGGACGGGCTGAAGACCGCCATCGTGGTGGGCATCGGCCTATTCATCGCGCTGATCGGCCTGGTCAACGCCGGCTTCGTCCGCCGCATCCCGGACGTTGCGGGCACCACGGTGCCTGTGGGCCTTGGCTTTGACGGCAAGCTCCTGGGCTGGCCGACGGCGGTGTTCGTCTTCGGCCTCATCCTCACCATCGCGCTGGTGGTACGGAAGGTCAAGGGCGCCATCCTGATCGGCATCGTCACCTCCACCGTCATCGCGGTCATCCTCGAATCGGCCCTGCACATCGGTCCCAGCGTGCAGGAGGGCAAGCCGTACAACCCGCAGGGGTGGTCCCTGGTGTCGCCCGCGTTCTCCGGCTGGGCCGCTCCGGACCTGTCCCTCATCGGCAAGGCCAACCCCTTCGGTGCCTTCGAGCACCTGGGCTTCGTGGCGGCGACCCTGCTGGCATTCGTCATCCTGCTCAGCATTTTCTTCGACGCCATGGGAACCATGGTGGGCCTGGCGAGCGAGGCGGGCACGGTGGACGAGCACGGCAACATTCCCGACGTCGACCGCGTCCTCCAGGTCGACGCGCTGGGTGCGATCGTTGGCGGCGGCGCGTCCGTTTCCTCCAACCAGATCTACGTCGAGGCCGGCGCCGGCATCGGCGAAGGCGCCCGCACCGGCGTCGCCTCAATCGTGACCGGGCTGCTGTTCCTGGTGGCCATGTTCTTCACCCCGCTCATCAACCTTGTGCCTTTCGAGGCCGTCGCTCCCGCGCTGGTTGTGGTGGGCTTCATGATGGTGTCCCAGGTGGGCAAGATCGACTGGCAGGACTGGGGCATCGCCATCCCCGCGTTCCTGACCTTCGCCCTGATGCCGTTCACCTACTCGATTGCCAACGGCCTGGGCGCCGGGTTTATCTCGTTCGTGCTCATCCGCACGTTCCAGGGCCGTGCCCGGGAAATCCACCCGCTGATGTGGGCCGTGGCGGGCGCGTTCCTGCTGTTCTTCGCCGTGGGTCCCATCGAGGCCGCCCTGGGAATGTAGCCCGCGCTTCCCTCCGGTTAGACGGGCGTGTTGGGCGCCAGGCCCTCATCCCCGGACACCGCCCGGGCCTTTTTCTCGCGGAGCCGGTCCAGCCGGTTCATGAGCGGTGAGGTGGTGGCGCCATGGATCACGATGGACAGCGCCACCACCAGGCCGATGAAGGCCCACAGCCGCTCGGCCTGGTCGCCGAACTGTCCCTTGCCCAGGGCGTAGGCGAGGTAGTACAGCGAGCCGATCCCGCGGATCCCGAAAAACGACAAGGCGATGCGCTCCCGCGGCCCGGTCTTGCCGCCCAGCAGTCCCAGCCACCCGGCGAGGGGACGGACCACCAGCAGGAACGCCAACGCGACCAGGACCTCCGGCCACCCGATGCTGTCCAGCATCCCGCGTGCGATTGCCCCGCCCAGGAGCACCAGGATCACCACCGTCAAAAGCCGTTCCAACTGCTCCACGTAGGAGTGCAGCACCCGGTGGTAACCGTGCGTCCGTTCAGCGGCCCGGATGGTGAGGGCGCAAACGAACACGGCAATGAATCCATATCCCTCCACCATCTCGGTCAGCCCGTACGCCAGGAACGTGGCGGCAAGGGCCACGAACCCTTCCGAATGGTTGGACAGCCGGAGGCTTTCCTTCCGCGCCGAGAAGAACATCCGGGCGAGTACCTTGCCGGTCAGGAATCCCACGAGCAGCCCGGCCGCCAGCCGCCACAGGACGTCCAGCCCGAACCATTCGGGAAACCACGCCGACGGCGAGGACCCGGCGACGCTGATGGCAATGGCCAGGTACACGAACGGGAACGCCAGGCCGTCGTTGAGGCCGGCCTCCGACGTCAGGCCGAACCGCACCTCATCCTCCTTGGCGGTGCCTTCCTCATCGTCCGCGGGTTCGCCGACCTGCACCTCCGACGCCAGGACAGGATCCGTCGGGGCCAGGCTGGAGGCCACCAGCAGGGCCGCGCCAAGGCCCAGCCCCAGGAACCACAAGCCCATAAGGGTCAGCACGACGATGCACAACGGCATGGCAATGCCCAGCAGCCGCCACGTAGTGGACCAGCCGCGGCGGTCCACCGGCCGGTCCAGCGCAAGCCCGGCGCCCATCAGGGAGATGATCACGCAGATCTCCGCCAGGTGCAGGATGAAGTCGCCGTGTGCCACCGGATCCGGATCCGGCAGCGTGGGAATGAGGGCAAACGACGCCATCCCCGCGCTTAGGAAGACCATGGGCATCGAAAACGGCATGTTGCGCAGCAGCTTGGGCAGCACTGCGGCGACGAACACCGCCACACCCGCGGCGGCAAACAGGATATTGGGGGCTTCAAACACGGTGCTGTTCTCCGGCCTTGGTTGAGGCAAAGCTGACGCAGTCCCCGGGAAGGGATTGCTCCACCATAGCCCCTGCCCCTCTCACATCCGGTTCTTGGATTCCAGACACCACGGCGGCGGCGCTGCTGGTTTTCGCCTCCCGCATGCGGTGAGCTTGGGACATGGCTTTCCCCACCCTTTTTATTGACACCGCACCCGAGCCCTGGACAGGCAGGTTCGACGGCGACGGGCCCGGGCACCGCCGCTGGTGGCAGGCGGTAGCCCCGTACGGGGATGCGGCGCCGCGCCTGGGCGGAGCCGACGCCCCCGACAGTACAAGCGCTTCTGGAAAGCCGGCCGTCCTTCTCGGGTTTTGCAGCGATGAAGGGGTCCGCAGGAACAAGGGCCGCTCCGGCGCCGCGGCCGCGCCGGCGGCAATCCGCAAGGCGCTGGGCCCGCTGGCCTGGCATCTCAATCGCAGCGTTGCAGACGCCGGGGACGTGGTGGTGGCCGGCGGCGCGCTTGAAGATGCCCAGGCCCGGCTGGGCAGCGCCGTCACGGAACTGCTCGACGCCGGACACCTGACGGCGGTGCTGGGCGGCGGCCATGAGACGGCCTATGCCAGCTACCTGGGCGTAAGCGCATCGGAGGAGGTGCAGCGCGGGAAGCGGCTTGGGGTACTGAACCTGGACGCCCACTTCGACCTCCGCGACGAGCCCGTTCCGAGTTCGGGCACGCCGTTCCTCCAGATGGCCCGTGCCGAAGCCGCCGCCGGGCGCGACTTCCGCTACGCCGTCATCGGCATCTCGGAAGCCAACAACACCAGGGCCCTTTTCGACACTGCCGGACAGCTGGGCGTGGACTACCTGCTGGACGAGGACTGCGGGCCGGAGGAGGCCCGCGCCTTCGTGGCGTCCTTCCTCGCCGGCGTCGACGTCCTGTACCTGACCATCGACCTTGATGTGCTGCCGGCCTCGGTCGCACCCGGAGTCAGCGCCCCCGCCGGGTTCGGCGTGCCGCTGCCGGTCATCAGCGCCGTCTGCCGCCAGGTTGCCGCCAGCGGGAAGCTCATCCACCTTGACATCGCGGAACTCAACCCCGCGTTCGATGTGGACGGGCGCACCGCACGCACAGCGGCGCGGCTGCTCGACACACTGCTGCGGTAACCCGCCGCCGGGCGCACGCATGCCGCTTGCCACGCCATTTCCGCAATTGGTAAGCATGCTGTCTATCATGGGGGTGATCGACCTGTTGAAGGGAGTGGCCCATGAGACGCGGCACTATCCTGGCCTGCCTGCTGGCAGCATTGCTGGCCCTCACGGCCTGCGGAACCTACCCGGCTGACCCGGACGGGACGCTGGACCGGGTCCGCGGCGGAACCTTGCGCGTCGGCGCCAGCGCCAACGGCGACTGGGTGCGCCTGCCGGACGGCGGCGCCGGCCCTGACCGGGTGGAGGGCACGGAGGCGGACCTGGTCCGGCAGTTCGCGGACCGCATGGGGGCCGAAGTGGAGTGGGTGCAAGGCACCGAACACGTCCTGGCCGAAGAGCTTAAGCACGGCGCCCTGGATCTGGTGATTGGCGGGCTGGACGACAAAACGCCCTGGTCAACACACGCCGGGCTCACCCGCCCCTACACCGAGTCGAGGGACAGCCGAGGATCCTTGCACAAGCACGTGATGCTGGTGCCCCTGGGCGAGAATGCGTTCCTGCTGGAACTGGACCGCTTCCTGCTGGAAGGCGGACAGCCATGAGTACGCTCCGCGGCGGCGGCACAGTCCGGTTCGGCCACACCGAACTCCCGTCCGAGCAGCAGGAAGCTCTGGCGAAGGCCCGGAAGTACGAGTGGATCACCATCGTTTTCCTCGCGGTGTCCACAGCTATGGTGTACGGCGTGCTGGGCAACTCGCAGGCGATGAAGGCCGCATGGGTGGAGGACCTGCTGTCCTTCCTGCCTCCCCTCTCCTTCCTGCTCGCCGCCCGGGTCATCCGCAAACGCCCCTCGGTGGACCACCCCTATGGCTACCACCGGGCAGTCGGTGTGGCCCACGTCGTGGCCGCGGTGGCCCTGACGGTCATGGGCGCCTACCTGATCGTCGACTCAGCCATCGGGCTCCTCACCGCCGAGCACCCCACCATCGGCGGTTTCAACTTCTTCGGACAGACCATCTGGCTGGGCTGGCTGATGATCGCGGCGATGATCCTGACGGCAGGACCACCCATCTGGCTGGGGCACGTCAAGATGAAGCTCGCCGAAAAACTCCACGACAAGGTCCTTTACGCGGACGCGGACATGAACAAGGCCGACTGGATGACCGCGGCGGCGGCCGCCGTGGGCGTCGCCGGGATCGGCCTGGGCTGGTGGTGGGCGGACTACGCCGCCGCCATCATCATCTCCGGCAGCATCCTGCACGACGGCGTCCGCAACACCCGCGCCGCCGTCTCGGCGCTGATGGACAAGCGGGCCATGACGTACGACGACGGCGCTCCGCACCCGCTGGCCCGCCGCCTAAATGCCTACCTCCGGGGCCTGCCGTGGGCTTCCGAGGCCGGGTCACGGATCCGGGACGAGGGCCACGTGTTCCACGTGGAATCGTTCGTGGTGCCCACGGGAGACCGCATGCCAAGCCTGGAGCAGCTGGAGCAGGCCCGCAAGGAGTGCATTGCCATGGACTGGAAGGTCCGGGACATGGTGCTCGTTCCGGTTGCCGAACTGCCCTCGGAGTTCCTGCCCGGGCCCAATGACGGCGGCGAGCGCTGAACGCGCGGAGCGGCAGGATCCCTAGGCTTTCAGCAAATACCTGCGCTCGGGCCGCCCCACCCCGTACTTGAGCCGGACTTCGAGCAGGTTTTCGTCGTAGAGGTACTCAAGGTAGCGGCGCGCGCTGACCCGGGACGTGCCCAACTGTTCGGCGACCTCGGCGGCCGACACGTCGCCGTCGGCCTCTTTCAAAGCCGCTTCCACGAGCTTGAGGGTTTCCACGCTGCACCCCTTGGGAAGCGGCCGCCCGCCCTGCGCCGGGCTGCGGTCCAAGCCGAAGACGCGGTTCACGTCGGACTGCTCGGCCACGTCCTTGGCGGAGTCCAGGCCCTGGTAGGCGCTGCGGTAATGCTCCAGGCGCTCCTGCAGGTCCGTCTGGGAGAACGGCTTGATCAGGTAATGCACTATGCCGCCGCGCAACGCCTTCCGCACCGTGTCCACTTCCCGGGCAGCGCTGATAACCAGCACGTCCAGCTCGGGAGCCACCTCCCGCAGCCGGTGCATCAGGTCCAGGCCGTTGATGTCCGGCAGGTGGATGTCCAGCAACACCAGGTCCGGCCGCAGGCGCTCCGTTTCCGCGATGGCCTGGGTGCCGGTATGGGCGGCCCCCACCACCGTGAAGCCGGAGGTCCGCTGGATGAACCCGGCGTGGACCTTGGCCACCATGAAGTCGTCATCGACTATCAGGACCTTGATCATGTATGTACACCTCTTTTGAAGCGGGCCGTGAAAACTGCCCCATTGTCATTGTCCACCGTCAGGTCGCCGCCGGACCTCCGGCAGACCACGCGGGAGAGTGCCAGGCCGAACCCGCGCCCGCCTTCCCGCGGGGAGTCCTTGGTGCTGAAGCCCTGCCGGAAGATCTCCTCCGCGGCTTCCGCTGGGACGCCGGGTCCATTGTCCCGGACGGTCAGGATGACGTCACCGCCGCTGTCCTCCACCAGCACCTGCACCAAAGCCTGGCCGCCGGCGTGCACGACCACCTGCCCGGGCCCGGAGACGGCGTCGAACGCGTTGTCCACGAGGTTCCCCGCCACCGTGGCGAGGTCCCGGGAAAGCTCATCGCTGACGGGGTGGAGCCTTGACCGGGGATCCAGCTGGAGCGTAACGCCACGCTCCGTGGCCAGGCTGGACTTTGCGATGAGCAGCGCTGCCAGGGCGGGATCGTGGATCCGGCCCGTCACCTCGTCATTGAGCCTGGTGCGGTCCACCGTGGCACCGTTGACGAACTGCACCACGGAATCGTAGTCGCCGATCTGGATCAGCCCGGAAATTACGTGCAGCTGGTTGGCGAACTCGTGGGCCTGGGCGCGCAGCGTGTCCGTGGCCGTGCGCGTGGCACCGAGTTCCCGCTCCAGCGAGGACAGCTCCGTCCTGTCGCGCAGTGTGGTGACGGAGCCGATCGCGCGGCCGCGGGACCGGATGGGCACCCGGTTCGCCACCACCAGCCGGTCCCCCACCAGCACCAGCTGGTCCGGGTCCGGCTGGTCGCGGGTAAGCACCGCTTTCACCGCCGGGTCCACCGGAAGGGACGCGACACGCTTGCCCACGCAGTCCGCGGGCAGGCCCAGCAGTTCCCGCGCACTGTCGTTGGCCACGGTGACCCGTTCGTTCAGGTCGAGGGCCACCACACCCTCCTTGAGCCCGTGAAGCATGGCTTCACGGTTCTCCACCAGGCCGGTGATCTCGCTCGGTTCCATGCCCAGGGTCTGCCGCTTCACCCGCCGGGACAGCAGGAAGGACCCCGCCACACCCAGGACGCTGGCCACGCCGACGTAGGTAAGCAGGTTGGGAACGGCGTCGCCCAGCCGCTCCAGCGTGGTGGGGTAGTTCCTGCTGATGGACGCAATGCCGATCACCTTGCCTGAATCGTCGAGGACGGGAACGTGGGCGGACAGGACGGCGCTGCCGCTCCCGGCGACCACCCCGGTCCACGACCGGCCTTCCATGACCCGGCTTTCCCCCAGCTCAAGCTTCTGGCCCAGGAGTCCGGGGTCGGAGGTGGCAACAACCGTCCGGTCCAGCTTTGCCAGCGCGACCTGGGCGGACCCGGAGACTGTGCGCACGGACTCCGCCACGGCGGGAAGCGCGGCGCCGGCCCTGGGCTCGGCCGTGGGCAGCAGTTCCCGGACGGTTGGATTGTTGCCGAGCGCTTCGGCGGCGGACAGGGCGCGGCGGCCCTCAACACGCTCGAAGGTGGCGGCGGACTGGGCAAGCGATATGGCCACCACGGCCACCAGCACCGCCAGGACGATCAGCAACTGCAGCACGAGGTACTGCCCCGCAAGGGACATCCCTCTTCGTCGAGTCACTTTGTGTTGCTTTCCCTGGTTTCCATGCCCGGCAGCCGGCCTGCCGCGATTACCGGGAACTATATCCCACCGGTGTGCTGCCGGGCGGCTGCGGGCGCACCGGGCGGTGAACTCAATGAACTTAACTTTCTCTGCGTACACAAGCGTGACCGGCATCACGCGGGTCCCTAGCATCGAAGCACCAAGTCAGTTACTGCTGATCGTTTTTCAGAGAAGAGGAACACCATGCGCCAGATCCGCGCATTGCGAGTCGCCGCCGTCGCTGCCGGCATCGCCCTGATGGCCACCGGCTGCGGTGCCACCGGAAAGAGCTCCACCGGAACGGAAAGCTCCGGCGCAGCCGCAGGCCCCATCACCGGCCTCCAGATCATGGTCCCCAACACCCCCGGCGGCGGCTACGACACAACCGCCCGCGCCGCGGCGAAGGTCCTCGAGGACGAGAAAATCACCAGCAACACCGAGGTCTTCAACCTCGCCGGCGCCGGCGGCACCGTGGGCCTTGCCCGCGTTGTCAACGAAAAGGGCAACGGCGACCTCGCCATGCTGATGGGCCTGGGCGTCGTGGGTGCCAGCTACACCAACAAGTCAGAGTCCAAGCTCACCGAAACCACCCCGCTGGCCCGCCTGATTGAAGAGCCGGGCGCCATCATGGTCAGCAAGGATTCCCCCTACAAGACCATCGATGACCTGGTCACCGCCTGGAAGGCCGATCCCGCCTCGATCTCCGTGGGCGGCGGCTCCTCGCCCGGCGGCCCCGACCACCTGCTGCCGATGCAGCTCGCGGGTGCGGTCGGCATTGACCCAACCAAGGTGAACTTCGTTTCCTACGACGGCGGCGGCGACCTCCTGCCCGCGATCCTGGGCAACAAGCTCGGGTTTGCCGCTTCCGGTGCCGGTGAATACCTGCAGCAGATTGAGTCGGGTGAGGTCCGCGTGCTCGCCACCAGCGGCGAGGAGCGCCTCGAAGGTGTGGACGCCCCCACGCTGAAGGAATCCAACATCGACCTCGTCTTCACCAACTGGCGCGGCATCGTGGCCCCTCCGGGCATCAGCGACGAGGACAAGGCATCCCTGATCGCCGCCCTTGAGAAGATGCACGAAAGCGAAGGCTGGAAGGAAGCCCTGAAGACCCACAGCTGGACCGACGCCTTCATGACCGGTGACGAGTTCAAGTCCTTCCTCACCGAGCAGGACAAGCGGGTGGCGGACGTTCTCACGAAACTGGGCCTGGCGTGAGCTCCTTGGCCACAGCGTTGAAAGGCCGCGCCGAGCTGGGGGTTGCCCTCCTGCTCGGCGCGGCCGGCGTCGTCGTCTTCCTCGATGCCAGCCGCCTGGTGGTGCCATACTCCCAGTCGGATCCCGTGGGTCCCAAGACGGTCCCGTTCATCGTGGCCGGCCTGCTGGTCGTCTGCGCTGTCCTGCTCGCCGTCAACGTCCTGCGCGGTGGAAAGGGTGAAGCGGAAGGCGGCGAGGACATCGAACTCGGCCACCCCGCGGACTGGAAGACGGTCCTGCCCCTGGCCGGCGCGTTCATCCTCAACATCCTGCTCATCGACTGGGCCGGCTGGGTCATTTCCGGGACCGTGCTCTTCTGGGGCTGCGTCCTGGCACTTGGCAGCCGCCACTACATCCGGGACGGACTTATCTCCATTGCCCTGTCGCTGCTGACCTTCTACGGCTTCTACCTTGGCCTCGGCATCGCACTGCCGGCCGGACTCCTGGAAGGAATCCTTTAAATGGACGTCTGGTCCTCCCTGATGGACGGTTTCGCGACCGCCCTGACCCCCATGAACTTCCTGTACGCCGTGATCGGTGTCCTGCTGGGCACCGCCGTCGGCGTCCTGCCGGGCCTCGGCCCGGCCATGACGGTGGCGCTGCTGCTGCCGGTCACCTACGCCCTGGAACCCACCAGCGCCTTCATTATGTTCGCCGGCATCTACTACGGCGGCATGTACGGCGGTTCCACCACGTCCATCCTCCTGAACACACCCGGTGAATCGTCATCAGTGGTGACAGCGATCGAAGGCAACAAGATGGCCAAAGCTGGGCGGGCCGCGCAGGCGCTTGCGACGGCGGCCATCGGCTCGTTCGTTGCCGGCACCATCGGCACCGCCCTCCTCGCGGTCTTCGCACCGGTCGTGGTGCAGTTCGCCGTCAGCCTGGGGGCACCCAGCTACTTCGCGATCATGGTGCTCGCCCTGCTGGCCGTCACTGCCGTCCTGGGCTCGTCCCGGCTCCGCGGTTTCGCGTCACTGGGCCTTGGCCTGGCGATCGGCCTTGTCGGCATCGACTCCGTCACCGGCCAGCGCCGCCTGACATTCGGCCAGCCGCTGCTCGCCGACGGCCTGGATATCGTCGTGGTGGCGGTCGCCATCTTCGCCGTGGGTGAAGCACTTTGGGTGGCGGCGCACCTGCGCCGCACTCCCCTGCACGTGATCCCCGTGGGCCGGCCGTGGATGGGCCGCAAGGACTGGCGCCGCTCCTGGAAGCCATGGCTCCGCGGTACGGCCTTCGGCTTCCCGTTCGGCGCCCTGCCCGCAGGCGGCGCCGAGATCCCCACCTTCCTCTCCTATGTCACCGAAAAGCGCCTGAGCAAGCACCCGGAGGAATTCGGCAAGGGTGCCATCGAGGGCGTGGCCGGTCCTGAAGCCGCCAACAACGCGGCCGCCGCAGGCACCCTGACTCCCATGCTGGCCCTGGGCCTGCCAACCAACGCCACCGCCGCGGTGATGCTGGCCGCGTTCACCACCTACGGCATCCAGCCCGGCCCCCAGCTCTTCTCGAGCCAGGGACCCCTGGTGTGGGCCCTGATCGCGAGCCTGTTCATCGGCAACCTGCTGCTCCTGCTGATCAACCTGCCCCTGGCACCGCTGTGGGCCAAGCTGCTGCAGCTCCCCCGCCCCTACCTCTATGCAGGCATCCTCTTCTTCGCCACGCTGGGTGCCTACTCGGTGAACCTGCAGGCGTTCGACCTGGTGATCCTGCTGGTGCTCGGTGCGCTGGGCTTCATGATGCGGCGCTTCGGCCTGCCGGTCCTGCCGCTGATCCTCGGCGTCATCCTCGGTCCCCGGATCGAAGGGCAGCTGCGCAAGACGCTGCAGCTCAGCGCCGGCGACCCCGTGGGCCTGTTCAGCGAGCCGATCGCCGTCGTCGTCTACATCATCGTGGCACTCGTCCTGGTCTGGCCCCTGGTCTTCAAGCTGTTCCGGCGCAACCGGCCCGCTGCCGCAGCAGTGCCGCCACCCGCCGGAGAAGTGAAAGGCCCTGAAGCGCCTGCACGCGAAGGGCGTGAGGCCGGGCACCAGCAGGGTTCCCATGAGGTGCACGTCCATCATTCAGACAAGAAGGAGCAGTTATGACGATCGTTGTGGGATACGTCCCCACCCCGGAAGGCGAAGCGGCCCTGACGCAAGCCATTGCCGAAGCCCGGAAGAGCAACACGAAACTGCTGGTTATCAACTCATCGAAGGGCGACGCCCTGGTGGATAACCGTTATGCCCAGGAGCCTGAAATCCAGAGCATCGAGGAGCGGCTGGCCACCCAGGGCATCGACCACGTGATCAAGCAGCCGGTCCGTGGACACGACGCGGCCGCCGAGGTGCTTGACGCCGCGGAGGAGAACAATGCCGAACTGATCGTCATCGGCCTGCGCCGCCGGACGCCGGTGGGCAAGCTGATCATGGGCAGCGTCTCGCAGCGCATCCTGCTCGAGGCGGACTGCCCCGTCCTCGCCGTCAAGGCAGGCTGAGTGTTTTAGCGCCTACGCACCCGCGCGGTACAGTTCCTGGCGCTGGCGGCCCAGCCCCTCCACCTCTACCTCCACCACATCGCCCGGCTGGAGGTAGGGGAAGCGGCCGCTCAGCGCCACCCCTTCCGGAGTCCCGGTGATGATCACATCGCCGGGCTCCAGGCGCATGTACTGGCTGCAGTGGTGTACCAGGGTGGCCGCACCGAAAATAAGGCCGGAGGTTTTCGAGTCCTGCCGCGGCTCCCCGTTGACCCAGCTGCGCAAGGCGAGGTTGCCGCCGTCGATGTCCTCAGCAGGCACCAGCCACGGTCCCAGCGGAGTGGAACCCGGCAGCGTTTTGCCCTTGGTCCACTGCCCGGCCGCTCCCGGCAGCTGGTACTCGCGCTCGGAGAAGTCGTTGGCCGTGACATAGCCTGCGATGCAGGCCAAAGCTTCCTCCTCGGTTGCAAGGTAGCTGGCCTCCCGGCCAATCACGACGCCCATTTCCACTTCCCAGTCATAACTGTTGGAGAGCGGCGGCACTGCGGCACGGTCGTACGGTCCGGTGACGGTGTTGCTGGGCTTGAGGAACATCACCGGAACTTCCGGCGGTGCGGAGCCGGATTCCGCGGCGTGGGCTGCGTAGTTCATGCCGATGCCCACCACGGCCCCGGGCCGGGCCACCGGGGAACCCACCCGGAGGCCTTCCGCGTTCCTCAGAACCGGAAGGGTTCCGGTCGCCAGCGCAGTCCGGACCTTGCCGACGCCGCCGGAACTCAGGAAAGCGCCGTCCACATCGTGTGTGAGGGGCAGCAGGCTGTAGTAGCGATCCGTACCGTCGGCTGCGGGGACCAGGACCGCGGGCTGCTCGTTGCCGACCTCGCCAAGGCGCATGATTTTCACGATGAAACTCCTCTGGTTCACGGAACGGTTTGACCACCGGCTCCCATCGTCGCGGCTGCCGCAGCCGCCCGCCAAATCGGCGTTTTATGACCGGAAAGGCTGCCCCGCCAATTCCCGTGAGGGAAGGGTTTGAACCGCAGTCACATTGGGTATACAAGAACGGACATCTGACATCTGGGTGGTTGAAGGGTAAACTGATTTAGCCCTCCGGCACAAAACACAGAAAGTTCAGCGCATGACTACAGCAACCATGGAACGCATTCCGGCCTCCGCGGAGCCCGCGGAAGCACCGGCCGTCCGGTCCATCGATCTCGAATTTTTCAGCGCGCGCGACGTGCACGCCGGCCTGGAAGAGGCAGTTGCCGAGCTGATCGAGGTGGCCAGCCAGGACGCAACCTGCGGAATCCTGGTGACCCGGCTGCACCCGGGCCGCTACACCGTGGCCCTGGACGAGTCCGTCCCCTTCGGTGAGACCTACGAGGCCTCCGCAGCCTGACTGCCGCCCCGGCAAAGAGACCCAAAGCAAAATCCCCGCCCTGCCGTAGGCAGAGCGGGGATTTGCTGTATCTTCCGGGACTTAGGGCCTGCTAGCCGCGGCGGACCTGGACGCCATCGGATTTCAGGAAGAGCTCCTTGTCCGTCGAACCTGCCGGACCTGTCGGCACAAGCCACAGGACGTTTCCGCTCTGGGACACCTCTTCCACCTCCCCGCCGGCTACCACATGCGCATGCTTGATGATCTCGACACGGTCACCAACCCGGAGCGTTCTCCAGTCGGATACCACGGCGGAATGGGCATGGCGCCTCGATAGGACTGCCCCACGTGCTTTCATTTGAACTTCTACCCCTTTGTATACGTTCCCTGCCACAGCCTCTTTGATGTGACTTTCACTACATCTTCAGTTCTACTACACTCCGTGGGTCCCGGCGGGCTCCGCCGCCGGAAATTCCACTAAGTGGACAGGAGCGCGGCAGGACCTGAAGATCCTTCGGTTGCCGGCCGGTTCTTCAGGCCAGGGTTCCGACGGCGGATTCGGCTGCCCGCGTAACGTCACCCGCGGCCACCAGCCGGTCAGCCGCTTCCAGTTCCGGAGAGAGGAAACGGTCCGGGCCCGGCCCGTCCACGACCTTCCGCAGCGCTTCCACGACGGCGGCGCCTGCCGGACCCGGGGTGAGGACCCCGCCCGAGAGCTGCGTGCGGATGTCGAGGGCACGCGCGGAGGTCACCAGCTCGATGGCCAGGACCCGGCGGAGGTTCTCGACTGCTTTGCGGAGTTTCCGGGCGGCATGCCAGCCCATGGACACGTGGTCCTCCTGCATGGCCGAGCTCGGGATGGAGTCCACGGATGCGGGGACGGCGAGCCGCTTGTTGTCCGAGACCAGGCCGGCCTGGGTGTACTGGGCGATCATGAGTCCTGAGTCCACGCCGGGGTCGGCAGCCAGGAAGGCGGGCAGTCCGTGGGACCGGGCAGGGTCCAGCATCCTGTCCGTCCGGCGTTCGGCGATGGAGCTGAGGTCCGCCACCGCGATGGCCAGGTAATCGAGGACGTACGCCACGGGTGCGCCGTGGAAGTTGCCGTTGGAGCTGACCCGGCCGTCCGGCAGGACCACCGGGTTATCGATGGCAGCGGCCAGTTCGCGGGTTGCCACGAGTTCGGCGTGGTCAACCGTGTCGCGGACGGCCCCGGCAACCTGCGGCGCGCAGCGCAGCGAGTAAGCGTCCTGCACCCGGTTGTCGCCCACCTTGTGGGAGGCAACGATCGCGGAATCCGACAGGACGCGGAGCATGTTGTCGGCGCTGGCGGCCTGGCCGGGGTGGGGACGGAGCGCCGCGTGCAGCTCCGGCAGGAACACCTGGTCGGTGCCCAGCAGGGCCTCCACGCTGAGCGCAGCGGTGATGTCCGCCGTCGTCAACAGCCGGCGAAGGTCCGCGATGGCCATCAGGAGCATGCCCAGCATTCCCTCGGTGCCGTTGACCAGCGCGAGGCCTTCTTTCTCCGCAAGGGTGACCGGCTCAATGCCGTGCTGCGCAAGCAGCTCAGCGACCGGCGGCTCGCCGTGCCCGCCGTAGCGGACGCCGTCGGGCCCTTCCGCTTCGCCTTCGCCCATGAGTACCAGCGCGCAGTGCGAAAGCGGGGCGAGGTCGCCGGAGCAGCCGAGCGAACCAAATTCGCGGACCACGGGCGTGATGCCGGCGTTGAGGACGTTCACCATGGTCTGCAGGACCACGGGGCGGACACCGGTGCGGCCGGATGCCAGGGTCTTGGCGCGCAGGAACATGATGGCGCGGACCACCTCGCGTTCCACGGCCGGGCCCATGCCCGCGGCGTGGCTGCGGATCAGGGATTTCTGCAGCTGGGTGCGCAGGTCATTGGGGATGTGCCGGTTGGCGAGGGCGCCGAAGCCGGTGGAGATACCGTAGGCGGGGGTGTCGCTGGAGGCGAGGCTGTCAATGTGCGCGCGGACTTTGGCGACGGTTTCGAGTGCTTCCGGGGCGACGGTCACCTTGGCGTTGTGGCGTGCGACGGCGAGGACATCCTCGGGCGTGACGCCGCTGGTCCCGAGGGTGACGGTCAGCGGTTCGTGGGTGATCGTGGTCATGGTTCCTACTTCGGTGATTTCCCAACCAGGTAGCAGTAGTTGTTGTTATGAGCCTTCAAAACGACAACTGGTGCGAGTCAGTTGGGTTTGCGGGATGTCGGTTAGCGGTTCTCGTTCATGGGGATGCGGACGCCGCGTTCCTTGGCGACCTCGACGGCGCGGTCGTAGCCGGCGTCGGCGTGGCGGATGACGCCCATGCCGGGATCGTTGGTGAGGAGGCGCTCAAGCTTCTCGGCGGCCAGGTCCGTACCGTCGGCCACGGACACTTGGCCGGCATGGATGGACCGGCCGATGCCGACGCCGCCGCCGTGGTGGATGGACACCCACGTGGCGCCGGAGGCAGTGTTGAGCAGGGCGTTCAGCAGGGGCCAGTCGGCAATGGCGTCCGAACCGTCGGCCATGGCTTCGGTCTCGCGGTACGGGGAAGCGACGGAGCCGGAGTCCAGGTGGTCGCGGCCGATCACGATGGGTGCTTTGACCTTGCCTTCCTTGACGAGCCGGTTGAACAACTGGCCGGCCTTGGCGCGTTCGCCGTATCCCAGCCAGCAGATGCGGGCCGGCAGGCCTTCGAACTCCACCCGGTCCTGCGCGGCGTCGATCCACTTGTGCAGGTGCTTGTTCTCCGGGAAGAGTTCCTTGATGGCCTCATCGGTGACGCGGATGTCCTCCGGGTCACCGGAGAGCGCCACCCAGCGGAAAGGTCCGAGCCCTTCGCAGAACAGCGGGCGGATGTAGGCGGGGACGAAGCCGGGGAATTCGAAGGCACGGGCATAGCCGCCCTTGCGGGCCTCGTCCCGGATGGAATTGCCGTAGTCGAACACCTCTGCGCCGGCGTCCTGGAATTCCACCATGGCCTGCACGTGGCGGGCCATCGAGGCCTGGGCCTTCTTGGTGAAGCCTTCGGGATCCGCTTCGGCTTCGCGGTGCCATTCGTCCACGGAAATGCCCTCCGGCAGGTAGGACAGGGGGTCGTGGGCGCTGGTCTGGTCGGTGACGACGTCCACGGTCAGCTCGCCGGCCTTGTGGCGGCGCAGCAGCTCCGGGAAGATCTCGGCGGCATTGCCCACGTAGCCCACGGACCAGCCGCGGCGCTCCTGCTTGGCCTTGAGCACTTTGGCGATGGCGGCCTCGAGGTCTGTTTCCACCTCGTCCAGGTAGCGCTTGCCGGCGCGGCGGCGCAGGCGGGTTTCATCGACGTCGACGATCAGGCAGGCGCCGTCGTTCAGGGTGACGGCGAGCGGCTGGGCACCGCCCATGCCGCCGCAGCCGCCGGTCAGGGTCAGGGTTCCGGCGAGCGGGCCCTCGGCGGAGCCGTCTGCTGCGGGAGCGGAATGGCGGCCCGCTTCGGCCAGTTTGCGTCCGACGGCGGCGAAGGTTTCGTAAGTGCCCTGCAGGATGCCTTGCGTGCCAATGTAGATCCAGGAGCCGGCCGTCATCTGGCCGTACATCATCAGGCCTTCGGCCTCGAGGCGGCGGAATTCGGGCCAGGTGGCCCAGTCGCCCACGAGGTTGGAGTTGGCCAGCAGGACCCGGGGAGCCCATTCGTGGGTGCGGAAGACGCCCACCGGCTTGCCGGACTGGACCAGGAGGGTCTCGTCCTTTTCCATGGTTTCGAGCGTGCGGGTGATGGCGTCGAAGGCAGCCCAGGAGCGGACGGCGCGGCCGGTCCCGCCGTAGACCACGAGGTCGTCGGGGCGTTCCGCGACCTCGGGGTCGAGGTTGTTCATCAGCATGCGCAGCGGCGCCTCAGTCTGCCAGGACTTGGCGGTGAGCTCAGTGCCGCGGGCTGCTTTGACCGGGCGGGCACCGGTGGTGAAATCGGCGGGTGCCATTGTGGCTCCTTTTCATTGTGTGTCTGTGATGGGAAAGAACTTCTGTATCAACTAAAGCCCTCTGTGGGAGGGGCAGACAGGGGTTTTAGGTCGGTGCTGTCCGGTATCCCGGACAAGCCCCTGCCGTTCGTAAGGGTTATTTGACGGGGCGGCCGTGGAGGCGGACGGACAACTCGTCCGCCACCTTCTGGACCCGTGCCGCGAGTACCGGCCAGTCGTGCGCAGGCAGCTTGTCCTCGAGGAAAGTCACGGCGACGGCGGCTGTCGGCCACCCCAGGTGGTCGGTCACGGCCGCGGCGATGGACCCGAAGCCCGGGGTCACTTCGCCGTGTTCGGTGGCGTAGCCGCGTTGCCGCACCTGGTCCAGGTGCGAGGACAGGGCCGAGTACTTCATGATGGCGCCCTCCACCTCGTGCCGTGCGGTGAAGGCAGCGGCGTTGGGGTACAGTGCGCGGACCTGTGACTTGGGCAGGGCCGCAAGGATGGCCCGGCCGCTGGCGGTGAGGTGGCTGGGAAGGCGGACGCCGACGTCGGTTACCAGGGAAGGACGGTTTTTGGCCCGTTCCTCCACAATGTAGAGCACGTCCCGTCCGTGCAGCACCGCAAGGTGCGCACTCTCCCCCAGTGCATCCACCAGGGATGCGAGCAGGGGCCGGCCCAGCCTTGAGAGAGGTTCCTGGCGGGAATAAGCGGAGCTGAGCTCGAAGGCGCTGATGCCCAGCCCGTACCGCTGCTCCTCATGGAGATGCAGGACGAAGCCGTTGGCCTCCATGACCCCCAGCAGGTGGTAGACACTGGACCTTGGCAGGCCCAGGGAGGCGGCGATCTGCGACGCGGCCATCGGACCGCGGCGTGACGCCAGCAGCTTCAGGATGCGCAGCGTATTCTCCGCAGCTGGCACTTTGGATGCCACCCTGTTTTCGCGCGCCGCCCGCGGCTGCGCTTCAGCCAACGCCATCCCGTCTCCTTCCTCAGTGCCCCCAGCCTGTCCGGTATTACATACTCAAGTCTGCCTGTCCCGCAGCCTGCCGGACAGCGGTCCCGGCCCTGGCATGTCCGGGATATCAGACAATTGCGCCGGTAGCACCGCCCAGCGCCCGGGGCCTCCGGAGAGCTGCAAGTTACCGGTGGAGTGCCGGTTCCACAGTCTGAGATGAAAGACACCAAAGCCCGGTGAGGCTGATCACGTCCTGCCCGGAAATGGTGTGCTGGTTAGCGGCCCCCTCCCAAAGACGAGAAGGTACATTTATGCGACCAGCACCAACCCCCACCACGAACGACAGCCCGGCCGAAAAACAGTCCCCAGCCGCTGCCGGAAGCGTCCTCAACCGTGGTCTCAATGTGCGCCACATCCGGTTCATGGCCCTCGGTTCCGCAATCGGCACCGGCCTTTTCTACGGGTCCGCCTCCGCCATCCAGAAGGCCGGTCCCGCGGTACTCCTGGCGTACATGATTGGCGGCGCTGCCGTTTTTATGGTGATGCGTGCCCTCGGCGAGATGGCCGTGCGGCACCCGGTGTCCGGCTCCTTCGGACAGTACGCGAGCCGGTATCTCGGGCCCCTGGCCGGCTTCGTGACCGGCTGGACCTACGTGTTCGAAATGGCCATCGTCGCCATCGCCGACGTCACGGCCTTCAGCATCTACATGGGATTCTGGTTCCCGCAGGTGGAGCGCTGGGTCTGGATCCTCGCGATCATCTTCTTCCTGGCCGCCTTGAACCTCCTCAGCGTCAAGGTCTTCGGCGAACTGGAGTTCTGGTTCTCGCTGATCAAGGTCGCGGCAATCATCGCGATGATCGCCGGTGGGGCCGCGATCATCGTCTTCGGCTTCCAGGCAGGAGGGTCCACCGCGGAACCGGGGCTGGGCAACCTCGTGGAGCACGGCGGCTTCTTGCCGTTCGGTTTTGAGGGGCTGCTCGCCTCGTTCGCTGTGGTGATGTTCGCCTTCGGCGGTATCGAAACACTGGGCATCACCGCCGGCGAGGCCGCAGACCCCAAGAAGGTCATTCCACAGGCCGTCAACACGGTCCCGGTCCGAGTCCTGCTGTTCTACGTCCTGACACTCGGTGTGCTGATGAGCCTCTTCCCATGGAACGCCGTCGGCAGCAATGGCAGCCCGTTTGTCCAGATCTTCAGCGGCCTGGGCATTCCGGCCGCCCCGCATATCCTGAACGCCGTGGTGATCACCGCGGCACTGTCGGCAATCAACAGCGACATCTTCGGTGCCGGCCGCATCCTTTTCGGCCTGTCCCGGCAGGGCCATGCCCCAACCGCCTTCGGCAAGGTGTCCCGGCACGGCGTCCCGTGGCTGACTGTGGTGATGATGGCATCGATCCTCCTCGTGGGGGTCGTCCTGAACGCCGTCATTCCCGAGGACGTCTTCGTCATCATCGCCTCGATCGCCACCTTCGCCACTGTCTGGGTGTGGGTGATGATCCTCGCCTCACACGTGGCGATGAAACGGGAAATCGCCCGGGGCAACCTGCCGCCGTCGGAATTCCCGTCCCCTTGGTGGCCGGCCGCCTCCATCCTGACCATCGCCTTCATGATGCTGGTCATCGCGGTGCTCGGCGCGTTCGAGGATACCCGGACCGCCCTCTATGTGGGCGGTGCGTGGCTGCTCCTGCTGGTCCTCGCCTACCGGCTGTGGGTCAGGGGGGACGGCCGACGGCGGGCCGACCTTGTGGACGAAACCTCACCGCTGCCGGTGGTCACTGCTGCCCGCAGCAGCGACTGATACCGCTGGGGCTTATGGCCGGGTTTCGGCAGGCTCAACCACGGTTGCCGGGACACGCGCGCGGGAGCTTGAGTCCGTCCGGTAGGTGTGGTGGTTCCCAGTCCTGGGATTCGCTGGTGTAGGTGCGGCCCGAGGGGGAGGTCCAACCCGGTGGCCGGTCCTTGGTAGCCGGGCTGGGTTTCCAGCCGCTGGTGTGTTTCATCCGGTGATGCTTCGGGCAGAGCTGTCCCAGGTTATTGATGCCCGTGGTCCCACCGTGGTGCCAGGCGAGCAGGTGGTCAGCTTCGTTGTCGAGGGAGTTGTTGCTGCAGCCCGGGAACGGGCATCTACCGTCCCGCAACCGCAGCCAGCGCCGCAGGGCTGCCGAAATCCGGTAATTCTTGCGGCCGATCTCCAGCGGCGCCCCGTCCCGGGGGTCGACCAGGACCCGGTAGAACGACGCTGCCCCGTCCGCGATAAGCCGGCGGGCCATCGACGCCGGGATCGGCCCGTGCCCGTCCAGCACCGCCGGCTCATCCGTGACCCCCATCATCGACAACACCGGGACCATCACCAGCACCTCCGCGCGCGGCGACGGGATCTCCGCCACCCCGGCCATATACGCAGCCGCCGCACCTGCGCCTGCCCCGGTACCCGCCGACTCAAGTGTTCCGGTGCTGAGGAGTGCCGTGGCTCCGATGTCGGCCATCAACTGCGGCAGGGAGCGCGGTTCATCAGGGCCCTGGAGTCCGCGGGCGAGGGCCCTGGTCCGGTTCCAACAGGCGTTGGCCTTGTCCGCGGGCAGGAGCAGGGAGATCCAGGCCATTCCGTCCCGGTCCGGGGAATACTCCATCCGTCGGCCCGCCACACCCCGGGCGTGCCGGACTTCAATCGATCCGGTCCTGGCGTTCCCGCCAGGACCGGATCTTCCGCCGCAACCTCGCTGGCGGCAACTCCCCCGCCAAACCACCAGGGGCGGCAGGCAACGCTTCGGGAGCGTCGGTGCCGTTGTCCTCCAGGCCGAGGAAATGCGCTTCCAGGGCTGCCGTGGCGACCGGATCAAGACCCGTGGCCTCATCAACGATGACCTGGGCGTTCTGCCACGACAAAGTACCAGCCTGCAACGCGTGCAGCGCAGCCGGCAAAGAACTCGTCATCGCATGCGAGGCACCAATGAGTGCACCCGCTGCACGTTCGCCAATGGTCAGGACACAGGCAACCTCGGCCACCAAGGCCATCTCCTGCCCCTTGACCCACCCCGGGCCGGACGCCGGATCCTCCAACGCAGCTACCGCACCCACATGCCCGCCCACCAACCGCATCTTCACCGCAGCCAAGGCAGCCTCAGCCCGGCTGACTATCAACAACCCGTCCAGGCACCCGTCAGCAAACGCACGCAAGGGATCGGCGATACGGGCAGCAGCAGCATTATCGCCAACAGATGCGTCTTCGTCTCCAGCAAACGCAGGCCCGCTGACAAGGCCTGCAAGACCCTCAACGAAGCCGCCCAGCGACGCAACAGCAGCCGCAATCCCGGCCCCGCCTCCTGCGCCCCGGAATCCCCCGGTGGTGGCTTCGATTCCCATACCCACATGCTTTTCACCGGGGTACGACATTCCTGTCCGTATCCTGCCAAGCCACGGAGTCCGGACCAGGGTCTCGACAGGCTCAACCACCACTCCGGGTTCCGGGGCTAAGATCAGGCATGGTTCCGCTGTCCAACCTGCTGGCGTTTTCGCTGGCCTCCGTGGTGCTGATCGCCGTTCCGGGTCCCAGTGTGCTGTTCGTGATTGGCCGGTCGCTCGCGCTCGGCTGGAAGGGCGGCGTCCTTACTGTCATGGGCAATGTCTGCGGACAGTTTCTGCAGGTGGCCGCCGTGGCTTTGGGCGTCGGCATCGTGGTGGCGCAGTCGGTGATCCTGTTCAGCCTGGTGAAATTCGCGGGGGCCGCTTATCTCATCTACCTCGGGGTCCAGGCGATCAGGCACCGGCGGAGCCACGCCGTCTCCGTCAGGGGCACGGCCCAAAACTCCCCGTGGCGGCTGGTGGGCCAAGGCGCGGTTGTGGGAGCAACGAACCCCAAATCCGTGGTGTTCTTCGTTGCCGTGCTGCCGCAGTTCGTTGATTACCCGTCCGGCGCCATCCCGATGCAGCTCGGACTGCTCGGCGCGGTGTTCCTGCTGATTGCCGTCGTCTCGGACAGCCTGTGGGCCGTGGCCGCCGGCACGGCCCGGGAGTGGTTCGCCCGTTCGCCGCGGCGGGTGTCTGCGGTGGAGGCCACGGGCGGTGCGCTCATGATCGGCCTCGGCGGGACCCTTGCCCTGACCGTCAGCAAGTCGTAATCCGCAAAGCAGCAGGTGCCCCGCCCCGGAACCGGACGGGGCACCTGCTGCGCGTGCTCCTGGCTAAGCCGAGGCGGCGGCGGTCCGGACCGCGTCGGTGAGCGACGTCGTCGTACGTCCAATCAGCCGATGCAGGTCGCCGGTGCTGACCAGGAGGTCGCCACGGGCGATGCCGAGGTCGGAGTCGGCCAGGATCTCCGCGAAGGCCTCCGGGACGCCAACGCTGGTGAGCAGGCCTGCGTAATCCTCCGCCGGCATGTTGTTGTACCTGATGTCCTTGCCGGTGGCGGCGCTGATTTCCGCGGCGAGGTCGGCCATGGTGAAGGCTTCGTCACCACCCAGCTCGTAGACCTTGCCGGCCTGCCCCTCGGCAACAAGGACGGCCGCGGCGGCGTGGGCGTAATCCGCCCGGGCTGCGCCGCTGACCTTGCCGTCACCCGCGCTGCCGGCGATGGCCCCCTGCGCGAGGGTTCCGGGAAGCTGTTCCGTGTAGTTCTCGAGGTACCAGCCGTTGCGCAGCAGCACGAACGGGACGCCGGATTCGCGCAGGATTTCTTCGGTTGCCTGGTGCTCGCCCGCCAGCTTCATGCTGGTTGTGTCGGCATTGGCGATGCTGGTGTAGGCCAGCAGTTCCACGCCTTCGGCCTTCGCAGCCTCAATGACGGTGCGGTGCTGCCGCACCCGCCGGCCGACCTCGCTGCCGGAGATCAGCAGCACGCGGCGGGCGCCAGCCAGGGCTGCGGCAACGGATGCAGCATCGGAGTAGTCGATGGCGCGGACAACAACGCCCTGCCCGGCGAAGTCCGCCAGTTTGTCGGTGGAACGTCCGGTGGCCACGATCTCTTCGGCGGGGACGTTGCGCTCCAGCAGTGCCTGGATGACGTGGCGGCCCAGCTGTCCGGTGGCTCCTGTTACAACGATGCTCACAATGGTTTCCCTTCAGTAGAGGTAAGGCTTTCGAAGGCATAACTCCCCTCCCTCCGCATTACTTCCCGAGGGAGAGTACGCACTTTGAAGTAAGGTACTGACTGCGAGGTAAGCTGGTCGCATGGAAGCAGCAGCGCATCCGGCACCCCTGCCGGTAAGTTTTGCCGACGGCGTGTTCCCGGCCGGCTGCCCCAGCCGGGTCCTGCTGGACCACATCACCAGCAAATGGGGCGTGCTGATCCTGGTCGCGCTGTCCGAGGGCGAGCAGCGCTGGAGCGACCTGCGGCGGCGGGCGGAAGGCATCAGCGAAAAGATGCTCGCGCAGACCCTGAAAACGCTTGAGCGGGACGGCCTGGTGAGCCGGAAGGCACAGCCGGTCATTCCCCCGCGCGTGGACTACAGCCTCACGGACAAGGGCTACGAGCTCACAGAACTCCTGGTCCCGCTGGTGGAATGGGCGTTCGACAACGCAGGGGACATCATCAACGGGCAGCGCTGAATGCTTTCCCCCTGATGGACCAAGGCCGCCGGTCCGCAAGTAGTGACGCCGCCAAAGTCGAGTACTTGTTACTGGTGTGACTCATGTGACCAGCGCATAGCTTTGGCGTACGGTGCCGGCCGGAATAGGAGGACCATCCTCTGCTGGGAGCGTTCCGCCCATGCACCGCCAAGGGACGGCAGCCTGCCGCTCAAGGAGTTGGTGTGCATGGTCAGGAATGAGCTGCAGGATCCGTCCGGCTTGGGGCAACCCGTCAGCCTGGGCACGGTGGTGGCCAGGACCTGGATCCGGCTGCGGCGCAGGTTCCGGTCCTGTTCGCCATACCGGGTGGGAGACGCCGTGGTGGGAGACGACCCCTTCAACGGAAGGCGCGAAGGCGTGGTCATCTCCCACCGGGGAACCTCCGTGGGCGTCCACACTGCCGCCGGTGTCTTCTTCTACGACCACCGGATGGTGAAGCCCCACGATTAAGCGGACGGCGCTACTTGGCCGACCACCCGCCGTCCATTGTGTAGCTGGCGCCGGTGACCATTCCGGCCTTGTCCGAGGCAAGCCACGCCACGAGGGACGCCACCTCCTCGGGTTCCACCAGGCGCTTGATGGCTGCTTCGGTGAGCATCACCTTGGCCAGCACCTCGGATTCCGGGATACCGTGCACCGCGGCCTGGTCAGCGATCTGCGACTCCACCAGCGGCGTCCGGACGTAGCCCGGGTTCACGCAGTTGGACGTGACCCCGTGTTCCCCGCCCTCAAGCGCCGTCACCTTGCTAAGCCCTTCAAGGCCATGCTTGGCGGAAACGTACGCGCTCTTGAACGGGGAAGCACGGATGCCGTGCACGGATGAGAGGTTGATGATGCGGCCAAACTTGTTCGCATACATGTGCGGCAGCGCGGCCCGGATCAGCAGGAACGGCGCCTCAAGCATGAGGGTGAGGAGCCGGCGGAACTGCGCCGGCTCGAAGTCCTCGATGGGGCTGATCCGCTGGATCCCGGCGTTGTTCACCAGGATGTCGCAGTCCAGGCTCACGGTGGCGAGCGAGTCCACGTCCAGCAGGTCAACGGCCCAGGACGTGCCGCCCACCTCGTCGGCGAGGGCCGCTGCCGCCGCACCGTCGACGTCGGCCACCACCACTTTCGCCCCGCGGGCGGCGAGTTCCCTGACGCAGGCAGCGCCGATGCCGCCGGCGCCGCCAGTCACGAGTGCCTTCCGGCCGTTCAGTTCGAGTTCCATCCCAATATCCTTTCCTCAGTGCACGCTGTCCAAGGGAGCCGGCAGCTCAGCGCGTGTGCGCCGGCAGCAGTCCCTCTCGTGCGGCGTCGGCCTTGTCCACGTCTTCCAGTGCGATCCCCTTGGTTTCGCGCAGGCTGACCACAGCGAATGCAGTGACAGCGCAGGCGACCACGAGGTAGCTGGCGGTTGGAACCCAGGAGCCGGTGTCCTTCAGCCACTGGGTCGCCAGCAGCGGGGCCAGCGAGCCGGCGAAGATGGAGGTCACCTGGGATCCGAGCGAGACGCCGGCGTAGCGCATCCGGGTGGGGAACAGCTCAGCCATGATGGCGGGCTGGCCGGCGTACATAAAGGCGTGCAGGCACAGGCCGATGGTCACGGCCAGCACGATGATGACGGCGTTGCGGGTATCGAACATCGGGAAGGCGAAGAACGGCCAGGCGGCTGCGGAGACGGCACCCGCAAGGTATACGGGCTTGCGGCCCCAGCTGTCCACCAGGCGCCCCACCTGCGGGATGACCAGGAAGTGGATGACATGGGCGATCAGCAGCGCCAGCAGCAGCGACGATGTGTCGTACTTGTGGACGTTCTTCAGGTAGACGATCGCGAAGCTGACCACCAGGTAGTACATGATGTTCTCGGCGAACCGCAGGCCCATGGCCTGCAGTATGCCCTTGGGGTATTTGCGGATGACCTCGCCGACGCCGTAGCTGACGGCCTTTTCCTTCTCCACCAGTTCCTTGGCTTCGAGGAAGATGGGGGCCTCGGTCACGTGGGTGCGGATGTAGTAGCCGACGAAGACGATGACAGCGGAAAGCCAGAAGGCGACGCGCCAGCCCCAGCCCAGGAAGGCTTCGCTGCTGAGGATGGTGGACATCACGAACAGCACAAGGGTGGCCAGCAGGTTGCCCACAGGCACGGCGGCCTGGGGCCAGCTGGACCAGAAGCCGCGCGACTTGTTGGGGCTGTGCTCGGCCACCAGCAGGACAGCACCGCCCCACTCGCCGCCCAACGCGAAGCCCTGGATGAAGCGCAGGAACACCAGCAGCGCGGGGGCCAGGTAGCCGATATCGGCGAAGCCGGGGAGGCAGCCCATCAGGAAGGTGGACACGCCGATGATCACGATGGTGAGCTGCAGGGTGGGCTTGCGGCCCAGCTTGTCGCCGATCTGGCCGAAGACGATGCCGCCGAGCGGGCGGGCCACGAAGCCGACCGCGTAGGTGATGAACGCCTGGATGATGCCGTCGAGTTCATTGCCGGTGGAAGGGAAGAAGTACTTGCCAAAGACCAGGGTGGCGGCGGTGGCGTACAGGAAGAACTCGTACCATTCCACCAGCGTGCCCACCATGGAGGCGGCCACGATCTTCTTCAGCCCCGCCCCTTTGGCTGCGGACCCGGCGGCTTTGCCCGCCGGGCGTTGCCCTACGCTCACTGGATTCTCCTTCGCGTCCACGTTGACACGTGCTGTGATCCACAGCACCGACTCCCCTGAGTATTGCTGCACAAACATGCCGCTTCAATGGCCAAAGCGGCACCACATGTGTGCAGAATTGCAGATATGAATGCGAACCCGGATGACCTGCTGGTCCTGCTCGCCGTGTCCCGCTCCACCAAATTTACGACGGCGGCCCAGGCCCTCGGCTTGAACCACACCACTGTTTCGCGCAGGATCGCAGCGCTGGAGAAGGCGCTCGGCGGCCGCGTCCTGGCGAGGGCTGCCGGGGGCTGGGAACTGACGGACCTTGGTGCGGAGGCCGTGCGGGTCGCCGAACAGGTCGAGGCGGTCCTGGCCACGCTGGGACCGGAGGGCAAGGCGCCGGACCCCATTACCGGCGTCGTGCGCATGACGGCGACGGACGGCTTCAGTGCCTATATCGCCGCGCCTGCGGTGGCGCGGCTGCGGCGGGAGCACCCCGGGTTGAGCGTTGAAGTGGTGACCATGACCCGGCGGGCCCTGCAGCAGCGTTCGGGACTGGACATTGAGGTGGTGGTGGGCGAGCCGCAGGTGCACCGGGCCGAGGCGGTCAGGCTGGGCGAGTACAGGCTGGGGATGTACGCCTCGCGCGCTTACCTTGCCGAACATGGCACGCCCGCAACGGTGGAGGAGTTGAACCGCCACCCGCTCGTCTACTTCGTGGATTCCATGCTGCAGGTGGACGATCTCGACGCTCCCCGCCGGCTGGTTCCGGCGATGCGGGACGGGCTGACGTCCACCAACGTCTTCGTGCACGTGGAGGCGACCCGGGCCGGCGCCGGCGTCGGGTTCCTGCCCTGCTTCATGGGCGACCTGCACGATGACCTGGTCCGCCTGCTCCCGGACGAGATCGGCGAACTGCTCCCCTACTGGATGGTCCTCCGGCCCGACTCGCTGCGCCGGCCCGCCGTCGCCGCTGTCGTCCAGGCGCTGCAGGAGCAGGTGGCCGCCCACCGGGAGAAGCTGCTGGGGCGCGGCTAGGACCCGACCACGGGGTCGTGGCGGATGGGGGTGCCCGCGGCGAAGGCGCGGACCTGAGCGTCGTTCCAGATGTGGGCCGGGACGGCGCCGCCCAGGAGCCGCCGGGCGAGCTGCGGATCGTCCCCGAATGGAACGTCGCTGCCGGCCATGACCATGTTCCCGTAACGGCGCCCCTTGAGCATGGCGGGGTCGGCGATGATCAGGGTGTGCGCGAAGGCGGCGGCGATGGTGGCGGCGTCCTCGCGGGCGTTCAACAGGCTCGGCGCGTCACCGGAGTTCGCGACGTACAGGCCGCCGGGTGCCAGGACCCGGCGGACGTGCTGGTTGAACTCGGCGGTGGTCAGCGGACGCGGGGTGAAGGCGCCGGCGAAGACGTCGCGGATGATGAAGTCCCGTGTATCGGGTGTGAGGGTTTCCGTCACCTCGCGGGCCTCCCCCACGCGGATGCGCAGCAGCGGCGCCTTGGGGAGGTCGAACCAGCCGCGCACATATTCGGCCAGTTTTCCGTCGAGTTCCACCACCACCTGGCGGGCGTCGGGGTAGGCGGCGGCAAAGTACCGTGCCATGGAGCACGCGCCGCCGCCCAGGTGGAGCCCGCGCAGCTTGTGCTCGTGCAGCCCCCGGAGCTTGGGCCGGGTCCCGGCGGCGTCCGACGGCGGCCACCGCGACTCGATGAGCGCGGCCATCCACCGCATGTACTCGAAGTCCAGGAACAGCGGGTCGGCGAGGTCGATGTGCGAGCTCATCACGCCGTTGATTTTCAGCAGCCAGCCCGTGGAGTTGTCCTGGTCCGCGATCAGCTCGCAGTCGCCGGTGTCGATGTAGTAGACTCCCTCAACCGGCCCGGCGGCCCTGGCCGCTTTGGCCGTCTTCTGCGGCAGCTCAGGAACGGCCGCCCCCGGCCGGCTGCCTGGCCTTTCCCGTTTGGAACCTCCTGACCTTCCGCGTTTCGCCATTACCCGCACCACGCTTCAGTCATGCTTCAACCCTAGTTGACCCCTTCCGCCCTGCCTGAATGTCCGGGTCACTCCCCGGAGACCTGCAGCGCCGCTCCCTCGCCGTCCCGGATCCGGTTGACCACGGCGGTGGTGGAGCGTTCGGCGACGTAGTCCAGGATGGCCACCCGGCCGCCGTACTCCTCCACAGCCGGGGTCTCCGCCAGCATCTCCGGTGTGTAGTCCCCGCCCTTGGCGTAGACCTCGGGCCGAAGCTGCCGGATCAGCGGCTCGGCGGTGGGCGTGTCGAAGACCGTCACGTAGTCCACGCAGCTGAGGGCAGCCACGACGGCGGCGCGGTCACCCACAGCGTTGATGGGCCGGCCGGCACCCTTGAGCCGCCGGACCGAGCCGTCGCTGTTGAGCGCCACCACCAGGATGTCACCGAGTTGCTTGGCCTGGTTGAGGTACCGGGTGTGGCCGCTGTGAAGCACGTCGAAGCAGCCGTTGGTCAGCACGATCCGCTGGCCCTGGGCCCGGTGGGCTTCCAGCTGCCGCTGCAGTTCGTCGGCGCCGAGTGCGGTATCCGCGAACGCGGCCAGGTACCGGCTCAGCTGTTCGGTGCTGCAGACCGACGTGCCGGGCTGGTGCACCACAACATCGGCGGCGGACTGTGCCAGGTCCAGGCTGGCCGTGAGCGGCAGGCCTGCGGAACGGGCAAGCGTGAGCGCCGCGACGAACGTGTCGCCGGCGCCGGATGCCTGTTTCTCCGCAGCCGGACGGGCCCACGTGCGGTGCCTGACGCCGTCGGGAGTCACGAGCACGGTTCCGTCGCGGTCCAGCGTAACCACCACGGCCCGGGCGCCGGTGGCCGCCAGCAGCGCCCCGGCGTGCCCGCCCACCGCC
>NZ_BAAHNO010000012.1:88954-118368 GCF_054656615.1 Arthrobacter sp. AD-310
GGCGTGCCCGCCCACCGCCTCGGCCCGCTCCTGGCCGTCGGGAAGCCGCCGGTCCAGCAGCCGCGCGGTTTCCTGCGCGTTCGGCGTTACCAGGTCCGGCTGCAGCGGAGCCCACGGGCGCGGGTCGTGCGAGTCGACCACCACCAGGGGCCGCCGTGTCCCGTCGTCACCGCCCGCCAGGACCCCTACCAGTCCGTCGTGCACCGGGCCGCCCAGGACACCGTTGCCGTAGTCGCAGACCAGCACGGCGTCCTGGCGTTCGACGACGGTCCGCACCGAAGCGGCCAGCGCCGCCAGGGCGTCGGCCGGGACGGTCCTGGCTGCGTCGTCGAGGCGCAGCATCACCTGGCCGCCGCTGCTGATCCGGATCTTGGTGGTGGTCACCATGTCCGGGTGGGAGTGCAGGTGCCGGACGTCGATGCCGGCCGCAACGAGCTGGTTCTTCAGGTCCACCCCGGCGTCGTCCGTGCCGATAATCCCCGCCACGGCAACCCTGGCCCCCAAGGCGGCGAGGTTCATCGCCGTGTTGGCGGCACCGCCCGGAACCGAGTCGCGTGTGTGGATGTCCACCACCGGGGCAGGGGCCTCCCGGCACAGCCGTTCGATGCTGCCGCTCCACCAGCCGTCCAGCATGACGTCGCCGATCACCAGGATGCGCGGTTCCTCGGCGGCGAGCCGGGCCGGGAGCCACTCGGACAGTGCCCGCTGGCTGGAGAGGTCCACTGCTTCGGGAGACGTGCTCATGGCCGGTCCTCCGCCTGGTGTTGCGCTGCCCGGGCCGGTGGCGCCTCGATGTGCACCACTTTCACCTGGCTGAATTCGTCCAGCAGCTCGGGCCCGTACCCGAACCCGTGGCCGCTTTCGCCGCGGGGCTGGGCGGCGCCGCCGGGCGCGCCGCCGAACACGGCGTTAACCTTGACGGTTCCCACCGGGAGGGCCGCCACCGCCTGCTGGATGTGGGCGATGTTGCCGCTCAGCACTGTGGCCGCGAGGCCATACTTGCCGCTGCACGCACGCTGCAGGCCGGCGTCGAACGTTTCCACTACCTGCACCGGTGCCACGGGGCCGAAGGTTTCCTCCGTCATCACCCGCATTTCGTCCGTGCAGTCCAGCAGCACGGTGGCGGGGTAGAACGAGCCCGGGCCGTCCGGGAGAGAACCGCCCGCCGTTGCCCGCGCACCCTTGTCCAGGGCGGCAGCAACCTGGGCGTGGACTTCGTCCCGCATGCGCAGGTCCACCAGGGGCGCAACGGCCCCGGCGCTGTTCCGCCGTTCAGCTTCGGCCGCCAGCGCGGTGCAGAACTCGTCCGCAATGGCCCGGTGGACATAGATCCGCTCCACGGCCGTGCAGATCTGTCCGCTGTTGCTGAAAGCGCCGATGGCGGCCTGTTCGGCGGCCCAGGCCGGGTCCACGTCGCTGTCCACCAGCAACGGATCGTTCCCGCCGTTTTCCCGGATCACGTGCGCCCCGGTCAGCGCCCCGGCCTGGGCGATCCGGGCGCCGGAAGCGCTGGAGCCCACATGGGCCAGCACGTCCACCTCGGCCCGGGTCAGCAACGCGCCTACGCCGGCCCCGCCTGAAACGGTGAGGAACACCCCGGCCGGGAAAGCGGGGGCGAGCACTTCGCCGAGTGCCTCGCCCAGGCGCGGGCAGCGTTCGCTCGGCTTGTGGATGACCGTATTGCCGGTGACCAGGGCCGCTCCGATCAACCCGCAGGCCACCGCCACGGGATCGTTCCACGGAGTCAGCAGGACCGCCACGCCGCGCGGCTCGGCCAACGTGTAGTCCGTGGCGAGCTGGCTGCCGCGGAGGCTGTGGCCACGGTGCACGGGCCCGAGTTCGGCGTACTGTTCCAGGGTGGAGACGCCGGCGGCAATCCCAGCCAGCGCTTCCTCCACCGGCCGGCCGGTTTCGCTGGCGTTCAGTCCGGCCAGTTCATGTGCTGCGGCATCCAGCGCCCTGGCGGCTGCACGGAGCGCAGCCCCCCGATCGGCGGGAGCTGTGGCGGCCCACTCGCCGGCGGCGCTGCGGGCCACCTCGACGGCATGGTTGACTGCACCGGGGTCGGTTTCGGGGACGGTCCAGAGGGTTTCCCCGGTTCGGGGGTCGCAGATGGTGATGCCGGCCGCGTCCCGGGTTCCGGGGGTTGCCGTTGTTTCGGTGGCTGTTGTGGGCATGGGGTTCCTCCCGTTGTTGATCTGGTCCGCCGGGCAGGGCCGGCGCAGGCAGCGCTTAGGGCCAGGAGCCCTCTTCCTCGTGGCAGACCAGCATTTCCCGGACCTCGCAACCCTTGGGCTGGGACAGCGCGAACAGGATGGCCTGTGCGGTGTTGGCAGGATCGTTAAGCCGGGAATCGTCCTGGGGCTTGTACTGTTCGGTGCGGTCATCGAAGAAGTGCGTCTTCATGCCGCCGGGAATCATGGTGGTCACGCCGATCTGTCCGCCGGTCTCGGCAGCGAGAGCGTGGCTGAAGCCCACCACACCGAACTTGGAGGCGCAGTAGGCCGTTGCGTCGGCCACCGCGCGCTTGCCCAGCGTGGAGGCGACGGTGACCACGCGGCCGTGCGTCTCCTTGAGGTAGGGCAGGGCGGCGCGCACGACGGACACGGTGCCCATCAGGTTCACGCCGATGACCTTTTCCCACTCTGCCGCTTCGACGTCAGCGAGCTTGCCGCAGCGGTCGATGCCCGCGGCCGTCACCACTGCATCGAGCCCGCCGAGGGTCTCCGCGGCTTCGCGCACCACGGTTTCCACGGCCGGACGGTCCGCGACGTCCACTTCGAAGGCCTTCACGCCGGACACGCTGCTGATGTCGCGGTCCAGCACCACGGGGGTGCCGCCGGCCTTGAGGACGGCTTCGACGACGGCGGCGCCCAGTCCGGAGGCACCTCCGGTTACCAGGACACGGCCGGGCGTTGTGGAATCTGCAGTCATGGTGTTCCTTTCAAAAGGGGGATACAAAACGTTGATAGGACTCGGACCGGCCGGCGTCAGCTGACCTTGGCGAGCGCGTCGGCCAGCCCCGTGGTGGACCGGGCGGGGTGGAACGGCACTGTGACGCAGCGGCCGCCCCAGCTTTCCACCAGGTCCGATTCGGGAAGCCGGGCGCCCTTGTAGTCGCCGCCCTTGACCCAGATATCGGGGCGCAGCCGCTCCAGGGCGGCCTCGGGGGTGTCCTCGTCGAAGACCAGGACGGCGTCCACGCACTCCATGGCAAGGAGCAGTTCCGCCCGGTCGTGCTGGCCGATGATGGGGCGTTCGGGACCTTTGAGCCGGCGCACCGATTCGTCTGAGTTCAGGCAGACGATCAGGCAGTCCCCCAGTTCGCGGGCAGCACCCAGCGAGCGGACGTGCCCGGCGTGCAGGAGGTCGAAGCAGCCGCCGGTGGCCACCACCGTTCCGCCGTTGGCTCGAACGGTCCGGGCGAGCAGCAGCGGTTCGGTGGGGCGGCGGCCAGCAGAGCCCGGCAGCGGGGTGGGAGCGGACCCGGCTTCCGCCGTGTCCGGGCCCGTGGTGCGGTCCGGCAGGGCCGATACTCCGCCCGCGGCGAGGAAGTCGGCGGCATCGTGCACTGCGAGTTCGGCTGCCTCTTCCAGGGACCTGCCCGCCAGCAGGTGGACAGCCAGGCCCGCGGCCAGGCGGTCACCCGCGCCGCAGGGGTCCCCGGCTTCCACCCGCGGCGCAGGGACCGGGTGCGGCGCCGGGTCGCCGGCACGCACCAGGACAGCACCCTGTTCGCCCTTGGTGACCAGGACGGCACGGCTGCCCCAGTGCTCCAGCAGGACCCGGCCCACTACAGCGGCCTGGTCCTGGTCCCCACCGCCGTCCTGCGCAGCGGTGTGCGCCAAGGACTGGGCGGCCTTGACGGCCTCGGACAGGTTGGGCGTCACGACGGCGACACCGGGAACCGGCGCCGGGCCGGACGGGTGCGGGTCCCAGACAACGGGAACCCGGTCCGCGACCCGGGCCAGGAGTTCGCGCAGCTGCGGGTTGGCGGCCACCCCCCTGCCGTAATCGGCCACAATGACCACGCCGGCGTCCTCAACGGCCTGCAGCATCGCGTGACTGGCCTCGGGCACGGGCGGCTTTTCGCAGCCCTGGTCGAACCGGACCACGGCATGCGAGCCCGCCCGGACCCGCGTCTTCACCGGCGACGGATGCCCGCTGGGTCCTGCGACGAGGCGCACCCCGGCGAGGTGGCCGCGCAGCTGCCGTCCGGCGTCGTCATCGCCAAGCACCGTCACCAGGGTGACGGGCCAGCCGTCCTCGGCGAGCATGCGGGCCACGAGTCCTGCCCCGCCGGCACGACGGCGGACGGCCGAGACGTCCACCACCGGCACTGGAGCGTCGGGGCTGAGCCGGGTGGCCTCGCCGGAGAGGTCCACGTCCAGCATGACATCGCCAACCACCACAATCCTCATGGCCGGCCACCTCCGACTGCGGGGCTGCCCACGGCAGGGCTGCGCCGGGCGACTTCCAGGTCGAAGGCGCGGCACAGGGCGTGCAGGGCAATCAGGTGCCCTTCCTGGGCGTTCGCGTTCGGGGCATCAATCATGACCGCCTCGTCGCAGGCGTCCGCGAGCGGGTTGGGCCCCGCCCCCGTGAGTGCCCAGGTGGTGATGTTCAGCCGGCGGGCGGCCTCGGCGGCACGCAGCAGGTTGGGGCTCTTGCCGCTGGTGGACAGGAGCATCAGGACGTCCCCGGAGCGGCCGTGTGCGCGCACCTGCCGGGCGAAGACGTCGTCGTACCCGTAATCGTTGGCGATGGCCGTGACCGCGGAGGATTCGGCGTGCAGCGAGATGGCGGAGAACGGGACACGTTCGCCGTCGAACCTTCCGACCAGTTCGGCGGTGAGGTGCTGCGCCTCGGCCGCGGAGCCGCCGTTGCCTGCGGCGAGGAGCCGTTGGCCGCGCAGCAGCCGCTGCGCCAGTTCCACGCCCCAGGCGGCAAGCCTGCCTGACTGGCTGCGGAGCGAGTCCAGTGCCGGCACCACGTTCTCCAGGTGGATGCGCACCGCGTCGGCACTTTCCGGGTCAACGAACGCGGCGCCCGGCAGGACGGCGGGCAGCGGGGGTGCGGTGGCGAGCGCCCTCAGGTCGGATTCCCGCAGGGACCATTCAGCAGTCACAGTGCTGCTCCTTCCATCGGGACGGCGCCGGCGGGGGTCTCCGCCACGGCAAGCTGGTAGGCCTTCTCGGTTTCGGCGGCCACCCGGTCCCAGGAGTAGCGGGTCCGGGCACGCTGCTGGCCGGCCTGTCCGAGTTCGGCGCGCAGGGCGGGGTCCTCGAGCAGCATGGCGAGGGCAGAGGCGATGGCTTCCGGGTCGCGGGGCGGCACGTGCAGGCCGGTGGCACGGTCCACCACCGTGTCCCGCAGCCCGCCCACGGCGGCAGCCACAACGGGGACGCCGCAGGCCATGGCCTCGAGCGGGACGATCCCGAACGGTTCGTACCAGGGCGCGCAGACGACGGCATCGGCGCTGCGGAAGATGCCGGGCATTTCCGCCCGTGACACCTGGCCCTGCAGCGACACCTGGTCCGCAACACCCAGCTCCGCGGCGAGGTCGAGCAGGCGCCGCACCTCGGGGTCCGTGTGCAGGGCACCGGTGTCCCCGCCGCCGCCCACAATGAGGAGTTCGACGTCGTTGAAGCCGGCCTCGCGCAGGTACGGCAGGGCGCGGATCACCAGGTCCACGCCTTTGCGCGGCACCAGCCGGCCGACGGACAGGATCCGGTGCCGGCGGGGGCGGCCAGCGGCAGGTCCGTCGGCGGAGAAGAAGCCGAGGTCCACACCGCAGGGAGCGATGGAAATCTTGCCCGTGGGAATGCCCATGGCCTTGAGCTCAAACACCTCGTCGGAGCAGGTGGCGATGATCCGGTCCGCGGAACGCCCCACCCCCGGTTCCAGCCAGACGCGCTCGGCGGGGCTTGTGTCTTCGGCGCCCTGGTGCCGCCGCTTCACGGTGCCCAGGGCGTGGAAAGTCTGGACCATCGGGACGCGGTAACCGGCGTCGGGGCGCCGGGCGGCATCGAGGGCCGCGAGCCCGGACATCCAGAAGTGCCCGTGCACCACGTCCGGCGGCCGCTGCCCCCAGTCCTTGGCCACCCCGTCGGCAAGCTCCCCCATGAAGGGCAGCAACTCGTCCTTGGGGACATGCCGGGCAGGGCCGGCGTCGACATGGACCACCTCGAACCGGCGCCCGACGCGTACCCGGGCGGGAAGCTCCGTTGCATCCCGGCGGGTGTAGACGGTGACGTGGTGTCCGCGCCTGGCGAGCGCCTCGGACAGCGCGGCAACATGGACGTTCTGCCCGCCGGCATCGACTCCGCCCAGCGCCGCCAGAGGACTGGCGTGCTCGGAGATCATGGCGATCTTCATGAAATCTTCCTCTCTCCAGCCGGAACAAGGATCCGCTCGTCCGGGTGCTTGGTGGTGGAATGGGCGTGCACTCCACGCAGGTCCCCCAGCAGTTCGTCCCACCTGGCCTGGAACTTCCCCAGCCCGTACCGTTCCAGCGCCGCCTCACGCGCGGCGAGGCCCCGCCGTCGTGCCTCCTCCGGATTGTCAACCAGCCGCCGCGCACAGCGGAGCAGCTCGTCGATGTCCGCGGACACGACGCCGGCTTCCGCCGGTACCGCCCGGGGCGCCTCGGTAGTGGCCAGCACCACCACCGGCATGCCCAGGTGCATGGCCTCGAGGAGGGAGAGCCCCAGGGACGTCCAGCGCATGGGGTGGACGTAGACGCGGCAGCGCGCCAGTTCACGGTGGAGTTCCTGGGTTTTGAGATCCCCGCGCGGGGTGAGCCGGGCGGTGTCGATTCCGGTGGCGGCGGCCAGGCCTTCCGTCTTCATCCCGAACACCTGCAGGGGCGCCACGGAGGCAAAGTCGGGCAGCAGGTCCGTACCCGTGACCCGGCCGCGGCGGACCGGCTCGTTGACCACCACGCCCAGCTCGGGCAGTTCACCGGAATAAAGGTGCCCGGGGTCCGGGATCCCGTGTTCGATGACTTTGGTGGGCGCGGAGCCGTTGTCCCAGGCGAGCCTGTTGAAGTGCGTCACGTGGATCACGGGGATGGTGTTCTGGTCCGCGAGCGGATGCCGGATGTTGGGGAAATCCCCTTTGGGCGTGTTGTGCTCCACGAAGACCGCAGGCAGGTCGATGCCCGGCGTCCGCCCCAGCAGACGGGCCACCTCCGCGATTTCTTCCGGCCGCTGCAGGACGACGGCGTCGACGGCGTCCGCGTCCAGTGCGGCCAGGTCCACCTCCCGCACCGAGGCAGGCCAGTCCCTGCCGGCGCGGCCCAGTCCCCAGGCACCACCTCCCGGCAGGACAGGAAGCAGGTACTCATGACGGCCGCGGACAAAGGCGTCCGTCCAGGAACCGTGGACATGCCAGAGCAGGATTCTCATCTGTTGCGGGCCTTTCTACGGGTACTGACGTGGGTGCTGAGGGAGCTCACTCCGCCGATCAGCCGTTCGACCGCAGCCACCACTTCCTCCGGGGAGACGGAGTCGAGGCAGGGGTGGCCGGGGACGGGGCAGACCCTGGCGCGCGTCATCCGGCAGGGGGCGTTCTGGTCGCCCAGGAGTTCAAGCGGAACCCCGTAGGGCGCCCAGCGGATGGCCGGAACGACGGGCGAGAAGAGGCTGACCACCGGTGTGCCGACGGCGGCGGCCAGGTGCGCGGGGCCCGTATTTCCCGTGACAACGGCCTGGGCCCCGGCCATAACGCCGGACATCGTGGCGAGGTCGGTGCGTCCGCCGAGGTCGAGGGCGGACGGGCCCGCGACGGTGGCGGTCAGGGACGTCTCGTTAGGTCCGCCGGTGACCACCACGCGGTGCCCGGCGCCCTGCAGGAGTTCGACGGCGGCCGCGTGGTGCAGCGGCGGCCAGGCCCGGGCGGGGACGGCCGCACCGGGGTGGACCACCACATACGGTTCGGTGCCGACCAGGTCCTGCACGTCCGGCGCAGGCAGCACGCGGAGCTTGCCGTCGTCGCCCGCCGGAAGCCGGAACCCGGCAGCTTCCGCTATGCCGAGCGCGCGCTCCGCCTCGGGCTGGTCCTCGGGGAAGTCCTCGCCCGGTTTCAGCCGGACATCAAGCAGTGAGCCGGCGTAGTCGGTGGATGCCCCGGTGATGCGCTCCACGCCGGCCAGCCGGAGCAGCAGTGCCAGCGGAAGCGGGGACTGGTGGAAGGACGTCAGGATGACGGCTTCGGTGATCCTGGAGTTGCGGACGTAATCGATCAGGCGGTCGGCGTGCGGGCCGGTCATTCTCGGCGCCGGGTTCATGATCCAGGGGCCGTCCCAGCTGTAGACCTCCGCCACTCCCGGCAGCAGCCCGGCCGCTGCCTCCCCTTGCCTGCCGCAGAGCATCACCACATGGTTCGCGCCGCTGCCGTCCCGGGTCCGGCCGTTCGCCACCGCCCGGACAGCGGGCCCGGCCAGGAGGACATCGCCCATGCTGTCCAGGCGGGCCACCAGGACGCTGCCCATCAGGGCGTCCCCTGCAGCAGGCCGACGGCGGCCGCCAGGTCCGGGGCGACCAGCCGTGCCGCAGCCACTTCCTCTGCCCGGGTCACCGGGGTGGGAACCAGCACGCCTGTTGCTCCGGCGGCTTCCGCGGCCCCGACGTCGGCGCCGATGTCGCCGATCAGGGCAGCCTCCGATTCCGGGATGCCCAGCTTGCGGCAGGCGCTGTGCACCATTCCCGGCCGGGGTTTGCGGCAGGTGCAGCCGTCCTGCTCGGAGTGCGGGCACACCTCCCACACGTCGAAGGGGCCCAGGAGTTCTTCCACCCGGGCGTTGACCTCCGCCACCTCGGCCTCGGTGATGAAGCCGCGGGCTATCCCGGACTGGTTGCTGATGACCCCGGTGGCGATGCCTTCGGCGCGCAGGCTGTCCAGCACGGCTTTGGCGCCCGGCACGGGTGTGACCAGCGCCGGGTTTCCGTTGTACGGCACATCGATTACCAGGGTTCCGTCCCGGTCGAACAGGACAGCACGGAACTTGGACGTTTCGGGGCTTCCCATATCCACCCTGTTCCCTCCTCCCGCTGCTCCTAAACAGGGCCGCGGGCTTTTCTCTGCTTCGGCGCGGGGAAAGTTCTACGCCGCTGAACAGGCAAGATAGGAATTCACTGGTCCCTTGCGCTTCTGCTGCCGGGCGCAGGACCACCTTCCTCCGGCGCAGCCGGATCCAATGACAGACGGATGGTTCAGCGGCCCTTGCACCCTCCTGGTGCCCGGCCGGCCTGCGTGTCAGGCCGGATTGGCTGCTCAGGCCGGATTGGCTGCTCAGGCCGGATTGGCTGCGCCCTGGGCCGCCCGGAGCGGGGCGGCGGAGCGGACGGCACGGCCGGTCCTGGCGGCGCGCCCCTGCCGCGGCGCCATGCCCTCAACCGGGGCGCCGAGGCGGGAGCTGCTTTCAAGCCGGCGCTGGAGTTCCACGAGGACCCGGGCAAGCCGGCGGGAAACCTGCATCTGGGACATGCCCAGGCGCTTGCCCAGCTGCACCTGCGTCTCCTCGCAGAAGTAGCGGCGGTACAGCAGTTCCCGGTCCGAAGCATCAAGGTCCTGCATGGCGTCGCGCAGGCAGGCCAGGTCCTCCAGCCGTTCCAGCGGCGTTTCGGGGCAGGCCAGGACCTCCCCAATGGAGGGCGCGTCCGACTGCGGATTCACGGCATCAAGCGAGTCCGGGTGCATGCTGCTCGACGCCGAGATGGCTTCCTGTACCTCCGCCGGATCGGTTCCCAGTTCACCGGCAAGCTCTTCAACGCTGGGGTTCCGCCCCAGCGCCTGGGTCAGCTCCGGCTCGGCGCGGAAGAGCCTGGTCCGGAGGTCCTGGATATGCCGTGGCGGGCGTACAACCCAGGTCCGGTCCCGGAGGTACCTCTTCAGCTCACCGGTGATGGTGGGCGCCGCGTAGGCGGGGAAGCTCTCGCCCTTGGACTGGTCGAACCCACGGGCTGCCTTGACCAGGCCGAGGTAGGCCACCTGGTTGAGGTCGGCCCGCTCACGGCCCCGCGCCTCAAAGCGTCCCGCGAGGGCCTCGGCCAGGTCCAGGTAGCTGAGGACCAGGTCGTTTTCAAAGGTTTCCCGCAGCCGCCCCGCTGACGCCGGAGTCGGTTTTACCTGCGGTTGTTCTGGTTGTTGTGGAAGGACTGGCGTAGCATGCACGGCAAGCGCGGCTAATGATTTGGGCATTGTCGTTGGTTCCCTCGGTCGGTTCCGAAAGCCTGCGGCAAGACTTAGAAGTAGGAAATCATAAGGTTGCTTATAAAACAATCCTTCCGCACTGTAGGCTCGGGTCAGCAGCGGTCTTGACCCCACGCCGCCGAGGAGTCCTTCATGCGCATCGCCATCACCGGAGCAAGCGGAAACGCGGGGACCGCCCTGCTGCGCAGGCTCCAGACGGAAATGTCCCGGCACCCCGGAAGCCTGGAACTGACGGGAATCAGCCGCCGGCCGCCGGATACGTCCCGCGAACCCTACACCGGGGTCAGCTGGCACCTGCTGGATATCGGGCGGGAGCAGGACCAGCCCCTGCTGGAGGAAGCCCTTCGCGGCGTGGACGCCGTGGTGCACCTGGCGTGGCAGATCCAGCCCAACCGGGACCTGGAGCAGCTGTACCGGACAAACGTGGCAGGTACACGGAATGTCCTGGCGGCAGCCAGGGCGGCAGGCGTCAAGCAGGTCGTCTGCGCGTCGTCCGTCGGCGCCTACAGCAAGGCACCCAAGGACCGGCGCATGGACGAGTCATGGCCGACGGCGGGCATGGCCGGCTCGCACTACAGCCGGCACAAGGCGGAGCAGGAGAAGCTCCTTGACGAGTTCGCGGCGGCGGAACCGGGAATTGCGGTGGCACGGCTCCGGCCCGCCCTGATCTTCCAGCCTGAGGCAGGGAGCGAGATTGGCAGGTACTTCCTGGGGCGCCTGCTTCCCCGGCTCCTGCCGGGGCGGCTCCGGATTCCCATCCTCCCCGCGCCGGACAGCCTCATCTTCCAGGCCGTCCACGCGGACGATGTCGCGGATGCCTACTGGCGGACCCTGGACCAGCGTGCCAGCGGTGCCTTTAATATTGCCGCCGAACCGGTCCTTGACCCACAGGAACTCGCCCGGATCCTCGGCGCGCGCAGGATCCTGCCCATCCCGATGGGACTGCTCCACAAGCTCGTTGGCTTGGCTTGGCACCTCCGGCTGGTGCCCACCGACTCCGGCTGGATCGAAATGGCAGCCGGAGCACCGGTGATGGACACCGGACGCGCCCGCCGGATCCTGGGGTGGGAACCAACCATCTCCTCGGTGGATGCCGTCAAGGCGGTTCTCGAAGGCATGGGACAGGGGAAGGGCGTCAGCCCCTCCCCCGTCCTCAAGCCCCGCCGGCCCTGACGCGCAGCCTTAGGCGCCACCTCGCAGCCTCGGGCGCCATTTCACTGCCCCGTCCGTGATTCATGAACCGGGGCCGCTTACGCCTAGATGCCGTCCCGGGGCCTTTCCCGGTCGCGGCGCAACACTTCCTCCCGCGCCGCGTCAGCCCGAGCGGCATCGGTGGGCCCAGTCCCGGCGCGTTCGGTCCCCGTCTGCTGAGTCCCCGTCTGCCGAGTCCCCGTCTGCTGAGCCTCGGCCCGCTGAGTCTCGGTGCGGGCAGCGTCCGGGCGGCCAGCATCCTGGGACAGGTCACCGCGGCGATCATCATCATGTCCCCTCCTGCTGCCGTCCGCGCCAAAATCGGGGTCCACTTCATCGGCCTTGCGGGTCCGGTCTGCAACGTCCGCGCGCAGCGACTGGGCTTCCTGGGCTGTTGCGTCCGCTTCCTGGCGGAGGCGTGCCGCGTTCACCTGGGCCTGCTCGGCGTCCGCACGCGCACGGGCGGCCTTGGCCTCGCGTTCACGCGCGTCGAGTTCCATGTTTTCCGCTTCCCTGCGGATTTCAGCAGCCTTCTCCCGTTGCACCTGATCCCGCTTTTCCTGTATCGCCTTCCGCCGCCGGCCGGTCACCAGCAGCAGCACAATCAGGACCAGCGCAACTACGGCTATAACCACCCACACCCACGGAGCTGTTTCCACACTTCCCACCACTTTCCACTTCGACGTGACCGGGCAAGCAAGCGCTTTTCCGGCTGACACTTCTGGAACCGTTATAACTCGCTTAGCAAGGGTACTTACCTTTTATTAGTAATCATGCTTATTATTTTACGGCCAGTATTGCTGGTTCTTGATCAACAACCGGCCTTCTTGGAAAGAGAGAGCGAAGATGACAGAGAACCAATGGCCCGAGGACCCCGCTTACACGGCTCCCCCGGCCAGCACCGGAATTCCGGGCGAGCGTACCGCCGCCACCTTCCCCGCCACGGCTCCCCAAACCGGACTGCCGCAGACGGGTGACACCTCGACGTCCAAGAAGGATGCCGCCAAAGAAGAAGCAGCAGATGTGGCCCGTACCGCGAAGGACTCTGCCCAGACTGTCGCGCAGACAGCCAAGGAAGAAGTTGCGAACGTAGCGGCGGAAGCGAAGTACAACGCAAAGGACCTGCTTGACCAGGCCCGTACCGGCCTGACCAGCCAGGCGGGCACGCAGCAGCAGAAGGCTGCGGAAGGAATCCGCACTATTTCCAGCCAGCTGCAGAGCATGGCGAACGCACCGGACCAGCAGGGCATGGCGAGCGACCTCGTCCGGCAGGCTGCGGACCGTGCCTCCTCCGTGGCCTCCTGGCTTGAGGCCAGGCAGCCCGGCGACCTTCTTGATGAGGTCCAGCGTTTCGCCCGTAACCGCCCGGGCACGTTCCTGCTGCTGGCTGCCGGTGCAGGCGTCCTGGCAGGCCGGCTCACCCGCGGCCTCACTGCGGGTGCACCGGAAGGCACCGCTACGTCCGGCCGTGCAGCGGGCCTTTCCGGCCAGTACTCCGCCACCCCCTACACGGGAACCCAATACTCCGGAACGGAATACGGCGACCAGTACAGCGAGTCTTACCGTCCGGCCGGCGGCACCGTACCGCCTCCGCCGGTCCAGCTGCCCGGCCCGGCCACGACCACGGCGGGTTACGACGGCGGCGCGCCCGGCAGCGGCTCCGCGGAACCCGCGCGTCCCGCCAGCCCGTTGGACAGCCCGCAGCTTGTAGAAGAACCCTGGTCCGGGAACCGGATTTCCGACGACCCCCTGCGTGACCGGGACCTTGCTGATGACCCGATGGCCGGCGATCCCCTTACCCGGGACCGCAACGCGGACGGCCAGTCCGGCAGGCTGTGATGAGTAGCCAGATTCCTGAGATGCCGCCGAGTGAGGCGCATCAGAAGGCCGATAACGCCTCGCTGGGTGAGCTCCTGGGTGATGTGACCCGGGACCTGTCCACCCTGATGCGCCAGGAAGTGGAACTGGCCAAGGCAGAACTCAAACAGTCCGCCACCCGCGCCGGGAAAGGTTCCGGCATGCTCGCCGGAGCCGGCGTCGCCGGCCACTTCGTCCTGATCTTCCTGTCCCTGGCCCTGATGTTCGCCCTCGGCGCCCTCATGCCACTGGGCTGGGCCGCCGTGATCGTCGCCGTGATCTGGGGCATCGCCGCAGCCATCCTGGCCTCCATCGGCCGGAAGGAACTCAAACAGATCAAGGGCCTGCCCCAAACGGGCGAAACACTCTCCGAAATCCCCCCAACCCTAAAACCAGGTGAGGTAAACCGATGAGCGAGAACCCGGACGCAATCCGCCAAGACATAGAAGCCACCCGGGCACGCCTGGGCACCAACGTCGACGCCGTCGCGGACAAAGTCACCCCGTCCAACATCGTCCACCGCCAGACCGACAAGCTCAAAGACGCCGTCACCGGCGTAAAGGAGAAAGTCATGGGAGCAGCAGACCACGCCACCGTACGCGCACAAGACCGCCTGCATTCCGGTGCCGGGCACACCTCCGACGCCCTGCACTCCACCGGCGACACCCTCCACGACGCCAAAGACAACGTCTCGGCCAAACTCAGCGACGCCGGCACCGCGATCTCCCACACCCCGGACCAGGTCAAAGCCAAAACCCAGGGCAACCCCCTCGCCGCCGGCCTGATCGCCTTCGGCGCCGGACTGCTCGTCTCATCCCTGATCCCGCCAAGCCAGAAAGAACGCGAAGCCGCGGACCAACTCAAAACCGCAGCCCAGCCCCTGGCCACCCAGGTCACCGACGCCGCCAAAGACATGGTCCAGGACCTCAAGGAACCCGCCATGGAAGCAGTGGAAAACGTCAAGGCCACCGCCACCGACGCAGCCCAACACGTCAAAACCGAAGGCCAACACGCCGCCACCGACGTCAAGGACCGCGCCACCGACGCCAAAGACCACGTCCAAAACACCTGACCCGGGTCCACGCGGCAACGCAAGGCAACTGCATGAACGACAGGCCGGCTCCGCCCACCCGCGGAGCCGGCCTGCCGGCCTTAACCCCTGATCGAGAGGACACATCATGGCCACTCACGACTCATCCGAAACCAGCACGGCCAAGGCGGGCCAGGCGCCGGATCCAAACGACTCGCGCAAGCCGGACAGCCCCAGGGAACTGGACAAGCCGAACTGGAAATACATCACCAAAAAGACGCTGCGCGAGTTCAACAAGGACCAGTGCCCTGACCTCGCCGCAGCCCTGACCTACTACGCGGTGTTGTCGCTCTTCCCGGCCATCCTGGCCCTGGTGTCCCTGGTCGGTATTTTTGGGGACCCCCAGAAAACCACGGATGCACTCCTGCAGATCATCAAGGGCTTCGTTCCGGCCGAGACTGTCTCCACAGTCGGCGGAGTCGTGGAAGACCTGGCCAATGCACCGGCCGCGGGATTCACCCTGGTCATCGGCCTTGCCACCGCCCTGTGGTCGGCTTCGGGTTACGTGGGGGCTTTCGGGCGGGCCATGAACCGTATCTATGAAGTTGATGAGGGCCGGCCATTCATCAAGCTGCGTGGCACGATGCTGGTTGTGACCCTCCTGTCCGTGGTCATCATCGCCATCCTTGCCGGCATGCTGGTGTTGAGTGGGCCCGTCTCGGAGGCAGTGGGCGGCCTCATCGGACTCAGCGGCGTTTTCCTCGCTGTCTGGAACATCGCCAAATGGCCCGTGATGGTGGCCCTCATCATTGTCATCATCGCCGTGCTCTACTACGCCACTCCCAACGTGAAGCAGCCCAAATTCAAGTGGATGAGCATGGGCTCGGGCATCGCCCTGTTCGTCTTTGTGCTCGCCTCGGTCGGGTTCGGTTTCTACGTGGGCAATTTCGGCAACTACAACAAGACCTACGGCGCCCTGGGCGGCGTGATCGTGATGCTGCTGTGGCTCTGGATCCTGAACATGTCCCTGCTCTTCGGCGCCGAATTTGATGCCGAGATGGAACGCGGCCGCCAGCTGCAGGCCGGAATCAAGGCGGAAGAGACCATCCAGCTTCCTCCGCGGGACACCAAGAAGAGCGAAAAGCTCCAGGCGCAGGAGGAAGAGGACATCCGGCACGGCCGCGAGCTCCGTGAAAAGTACGCTGCACAGCAGGATGGACAGAACGGCGGCGGCGTCGGCTCCGGCCGGGAGGCGGACGCCGCAGAAACAGAGCCCCACCGTGAACGCGTCCGTGACAAGGTACGCGAACGGAACCACCTTGGTGCCGACAGTGACGGGAAGGACCACGGCATCCACTGATCGACGGGAGAGCCGGCTTCACCAGAGGCGCAGCGGCCGCTTTGCATACCTGCGGCAGCCCCTGCGCCTCTTGCCGTGCCATGGGGACTTTCGCAGGTACTGGAACTTCCGCAAGTACAGGGACATTCGGAAGTACTAGGCAGGACCGGCAAGATGGGGGAAAATTAAAGACAGGTCCAGTTGAAGTTTCCCGGGTTTACAAGGGGCCCGGGATCAAGGCGGGGCCGGCGGTGAGATGGCCTCTTCTGAGACCGAGGCCAGTCCCCCCAGTCGCCGTCGGCCCCCTCGCCTGAATGGAAAGACCTAAGGGTCCCGTAACTGGACAAAGTGATCACGGCTGCTTTACCTTCATGACTACTCTGCTGGCTCCGTTTTGGTGCCGGCAGGGCCGCTGAAGCAGATACGGCGGGATCACTGTCGACCCTAAATGAGCGGACATGCCTGCTACACACTTTGAAGATTTTCTTGCCGAAGCAGTCGTCCCGGACAGGGAGCCCGGACTGGGCCTCGGACGCGACGAGCTCTACGGGCTTTACACCAGCTGGTGCCTGATCCACAAAGCGCAACTGCAACCACCCGATGCGCTGTGGGAGGCGCTGACGGACCAGGGAATTAATCCGGACAGCAACAACCTGTCCATGACGGGTCCCGCTGCCGCGGACTACATCGTGGCCAGCGCTCCGCCACTGGTCTGACCCTCCCGGACCCGGAGTGCAGGCCCGCCGGCGCTGCGGCCCTGTTGAAGCGCAGCCCGGCTGGCTAGCATGGGGCTATGGCCGGCGGAAGCGTATTTCACCGGCCACCAGCCGAAGGGAGCAACACCATGGGTTTGGATGACAAGATCGATAACGCCGCCGAGAAGTTGGGCGGCAAGGCCAAAGAGGCAGCCGGCCGGGCCACGGATGACGAAAGCCTCCGGACCGAAGGCCAGATGCACCAGGCAAAGGCCGACCTGAAGCAGGCCGGCGAGAAGGTTAAGGACGCCTTCCGGAAAGAAGATTAGGCCTTCCGGAAACGGGACCAGGAAGGACTGAAGGGTGCTGTTGCCACAGGCAGCAGCACCCTTTTCCATGCCATCAACTCCTGTCGGCGTCGGCGCGGTCTACTATGGCGCTTGTCCCGCAGGCGCGTCGGCACACTCCCGGGCGAGCGCCAGAAGATAGCCGGCAAACCCCCGGCGGGCCCGGGCCTGCAGCCGCCCCGACGTGACAACCCGGGTGGTGTCCGTGGCGTAGACGGCAGCACCTGCCAGGCGGAGCCGCTCCACCAGGTTTCGGTCCTCACCGGATTCGCATGACGGGAAACCTCCGGCGGTAAGGTATGCGGAGGCGCGCACACCAAGGTTCGCCCCATGGATGTGCGTGTGCCCCTCCTCCAGGCGGTGCCGCGAGTGCCACAGCCTGAGCAGGGCCGGATCCATCCCGTCGGCCTCCGGCTCAACGGAGCCGAGGACAGCATCCGCGCCGGCACAAGCGAGCTCCAGCTGCCGTGCCAGCCAATGCCGCGGCACCCTGCTGTCGGCATCCGTGTTGGCGATCCAGACCCGCGAGGCCGGAACACCGCCGGCGGATTCCTTCCGCAGCAGGGCCTGGACTCCGGTCCGCCTGCTTTTTCCCACGCTCCGGTGGCCCGCCTCGATGACTTCCAACCGGGGGTCCACAGCGGAGAATCCGCAGGCCAGGTCCTTGGATCCGTCCGTGCAGGCGTCCAGGACAACGACCACGCGGACGGCCACCTGCGGATAGGCCGCCTGGAGGACATCGGCGGCGGCCTGCACGCACGTCAGTGCGCGCTCCAGGTGTTGTTCCTCGTTATGGGCGGGGACAACAACTCCCACCCGCTCAATCCGGCTTGCCTGCGGGCTGTCCGGGAAGGGGCTGTGCCGGGGGCCCCTTCCGTAGCCCAGGATTTTCATGCACGGCCCGCAGGTGGGGCGCTGTCCACGGTGAATACCTCCAGGATGAAGTCGCGCTCCCGGTATAGTCCTGCTGACTGCCAGTGCGGCCGTTCCCTTGCCGAAGCATGGACGGCCTCACCGTCCAGCAGCCAGCCCTCCACCGGATGGCGCCAATGGCAGAGCAGCAGCGTTCCGCCAGGCAGCATGGTTTCATGGATGCGGTCCCACAGGGCGGACAATTCGTCCGGGGCCAGGTAGTAGCCCACTTCGGACACCACCACGAGGTCAAACGATCCTTCCGGCCAGGAGGCGGGAACCACCATGTGCCGGACGCTGACGTGCGGACTGCCTGCCAGGCGCTCGGCCGCCTGCCCTGCTGCGATACCACTTGCGTCCACCGCGAGCAGGCTGCGGCAGCGGGGGGACAGGTCGGCCGTCAGCGTCCCGATCGAACACCCGATCTCCAGCGCTGCCGAATAGGATTCCACCGGGAGGGCCGCCAGCGTCAGGGCCCGCTTCCGCCGCTCATACCAGCTGGAGGTGTAGTTCCAGGGGTCGTCGTCCCGGCCGTGGACGCGGTCGAAAATGCGTTCGGCATCAGCGCTGCTGTGGGCATCCTGCCCGTGCGGCCGGGGCGGGGTCCAGGCGAACATCTCATAGCCGCGGGAGAAATGCTGCAGGAAGCCTTCGCCCAGCAGCACCAAAGCGGGCGGATCTGGGTTGCGTGCGCAGCCATGGCCCGCGCTTTCGTGGCCCGGGCGGCTGGATCCAGGGGGTACCGCACCCAGTCCTGCCAGTCAGGGCTGGCGGGACGGGCCCAGTGCCAGTACCAGATCGGATACTCCAGCAGGCCGTGGCCACCCTGCCTGGCGATCTCCGCAGCCACGGCGCCCAGTGCGTCATGGTCGGCGTGTCCGTCCGCGCGGTACGGCGCAACCAGGACGACCCGGCCGGGAGGAACGGGGAGACGGCGAATGGCCTTCCGGATGGCGTCCGTGATGGCGGATGCGTGCCCATCAAGGCCACGGTCCGGCAGGGCAAGGAAGTGCCAGTGCTCCGGGCCAAGGCCCAGTGCGGCGAGGGCAGCGGCGAATTCCTCCAGCCGGATCGAAGCAAGCTGTGCGGGCGAGTGCGTGGGCGACGCCGGATGGGAGCCTTCCCCGGCTGTGCACAGTATGACGTCCACTTCCGCTCCCGCAGCCAGCAGCGACGCGACGAGCCCGCCGGCGCCCAGCGTTTCGTCGTCCGGGTGGGCAGCCAGGACCACCAGGCGAACGGTATGCGGACCGGCCGCGTCGAGGGCCAGTACGGGGGCAGCGGGCAGGCCCGACGCCGCCCAGTCAGCCTCGCTTGTCCCGGCGTCCGCGTGCGAAAAGGTCACCACGGGCAGTCACCGGCCAGGGCCAGTGCGCCCAACTGTGCGTCGTCCCGCTGGCCGTGGTGCTGCCGGATATAGAGGGCCAGGTCGGCCGTCCGCTTGGCGTAGGTTTCATCGAAGGCCAGCGGCGCGGGTCCCCGGTTGGTGTTGACCACCTGCAGGATGCGTTCGACGGCGGCCGCAACAGTCCCGCGTACACGCTGCGCCCCGCTCCACGCGCTGGGTCCCGCCGCAACGCCGGGATTGCCGTCAATCCGTGCCGCGGCCTGTGCCAGGCAATGCATGGCCGAGGAAAGGAGGCGGTCCACCTCGCCCAGGCCCGCGAGCGCCACCTGGTCCGGCTCGCGGCCCGCCGCGGAACCTGTGAGGAGGCCTTGCCGGTAATCCCGCGCGACTGCCACGGCCCCACCCAGCCAGCATGCGGCGACGGCCATACCGCCCCAGGCGAAGCCTGGACGCCGGTGTACCAGCCGGTCCCGCCCAGGGGTGTGGCGGGCACCTGGCGGAAGTGGACTGTGCCGCTGGGGACTTCCTGAAGCCCCCGCGCAACCCAGCCCGCGTCTTCCACGTCAACCCCGCCATGGCGGAGATCGACCGCGAAGGCCGCCCGGCCGCCGTCGTCCGTGTGGGCCGTGATGGCGGCGTGGGACAGCAGCTGTGCCAGCGAACACCACGGCTTGGCTCCGTCGAGCGAGATATGCCCGTCCCCGCCTACAGCAGTGAGCCGCATTCCCGCCCGCTCGGCGGCGAACACTCCCCACGTTCCATCCGGAAACCCGGAATCAGGAGAGTCGACGGTTGCCTGGCTGATAATCGCCAAGGCATCCAGATGCGGTTCGAATATCCGGCCCGCCGCCACGTCCACGGCGGACACGGAAGCGAGCAGTTCCCAGAGCAGGACGGTCTTTCCTTTGCCCGGAAGCGGCCAGCTTTGTCCTGCTCCGCTGGCCAGCTCCAGCAGCCGTGGGACATCGCCCGCGGCCCCGCGCACAGCCGTCAGCAGCGGCGTCCAGGGGGACACCTGGTCCGGCGTGGACGCGAAAAGCACCGGCTGGGGCAATCCTTCGCCCCTGTGGGCATGGCTTACCGGGCCCGGGCAGGCGCCGGGCTCATGCTGGTCCGCCAATTAGCTGTCGGCCGGTTCCGTCACCGCAGCGTTCGGAGCCATGGTTTCGGCGTTGACCATCCAGGCCAGCTGCTCCAGCCGCTCAATGGCCGCGTGCAGCAGGTCGGCACTGGTGGGATCTTCCTCATCCACTTCGTCGTGCACATCACGCATGGTCTGGACGGTCCGTTCCAGCCTGTCCGTGATCAGCTTGACCGTGTTCTTGGTGGACGTCAGCCCCTCGGGGAATTCGTCCAGGCGGTTGTCCGCGGAAACCGTGCTGCTCCGTCCGTCGGGAAGGGCGTGGAGGGACCGCATCCGTTCGGCCGTCTGGTCGGCGAACAGCCGCGCGGCCGCGATGATTTCGTCGAGCTGCAGGTGGAGGTCGCGAAAGTTCGTCCCCACCAGGTTCCAGTGAGCCTGCTTTCCCTGCAGGTGCAGCTCGATCAGATCCGTGAGCACCTTCTGCAGGTTCCCGGCAAGAGTGGTTGACGCTTTCATCGTGATCCTCCTGTGCTGCTTGGCGGCTGGCTTCCAACAGCCCAATTCTAAGCATACTTAGCAATTGGCTGCTGCCACCGCGGCCCACAGAGCCGGGTCAGCGCGCATCAGCTGATCCGGGCCAGGGCGAATCCGTCCCAGCCCTTCGAGCCCACGGTCTGGATGACCGTCGCATCCAGCCGGGGATGCTCGCCCATCAATTTGAGCGCATTGAGGATGCCGGGGGCGTTCACGGGGTCCATGTCCGGGTCCAGGATGGCTCCCTCCCAGACAGTGTTGTCCAGGACCACGGTGGCGCCCGGCCTGCCAAGCCGCACCGCCCAGTCCAGGTACTTGCTGTTGTTTTCCTTGTCCGCGTCGATGAAGATGAAGTCGAACGGCTCGCGGCCCTCCTCCTCCAGCGCCGCCAGCGTCTCCAGTGCCGGCCCCAGGCGGATCTCGACCTTCTCGCCCAGGCCGGCGAAATCGATGTTCGCCCACGCCACTTCCGCGTGCTTGGGAAGGAATTCGCACGTGACCACCGTGCCGTCGTCGGGCAGGCCGCGGCCAATCCAGATGGTGCTGAAACCGGCCAGAGTTCCGATTTCCAGGACGCGCCGGGCGCCCGACAACTGCACCAGGAGCTTCAGCAGCTTGCCCGCGTTGGGTGCCACCTCGATGGCCGGCATGCCTGCTTCCGCGGCGGAACGGATCGCCTGCTCCATCGCAGGATCCGGGTGTACAACCACACGGGTGAGGAACTCTTCCGCCGCCGTCCACTCCGGCCGTGGTTTATGCTCGAACATTGCCACAGTTTGGCACGGCCGGACTTGTGGGTCCAGAGGATTTGGCAGGCGTTTAACGCTCCGGAACCGGGGCCTGGGACCCCTCCCCCAGCGCCGATTCGAGGCGCTCCACTTTGCCAGTGAGCTCACCCGTGTAGCCGGGCCTGATGTCCGCCTTGATCACCAGGGACACCCGGCTGCCGTAGCGTCCCACGGCCTCCGTAGCGCGCCTGACGACGTCGAAGACCTCGTCCCATTCGCCTTCAATCGTGGTGAACATCGAGTCCGTCCGGTTGGGAAGCCCCGACTCCCGGACGATCTTGACGGCGGCCGCAACGGCGTCGTGAACGGACGCATCATCAGGCCGGGAACCCCCGGCCGGGACACCTGAAGGGGCAACAGAAAAAGCAAGCAGCATAGCCCCAGTCTGCCACGCTGCCGCCGGCCGGACGGCGGCAGCGCACCGCCGTCCGGCGCCGTGCCGCCGTCACATAAGCGCCTACCCTCCAGTAACGGTGAAGCCCCGCAACGGCGTTGCTAACCTTTTGGGCATGAGCCTCGCAGTCGCCCGCAAACCCCTTCGTGCCGACGCAGCGCGGAACGTGGACAAGATCATCACAGCGGCGCGGCAGTGCTTCCGGGAGTTCGGTCCGGAAGTCCCCCTGCAGACCATTGCAGCCACCGCGGGCGTGGGCCCGGCAACCCTCTTCCGGAATTTCGCCGACAAAGAGGAACTGGTCCTCGCCGCGCTCAACCGGCAATTGCGGCTCACCGTCGACCCGGTGGTCGATGGCGCCCTCGCCGACATCGACGGCGCCGCCGGACTGTTCCGGGTCATGGAGGCCCTGATGGCCGCCTCGAGCGCGGACGCCAACCTGCTGGGTGCCGTTGCCGGCCGGCGTGAGCTGTTGACCGGCATCACCGGGTCCCTGATGGAATCCATCAGCGTCCTCCTGGTCCGGGGGCAGGGACAGGGAAGCCTGCGGGCCGACATTTCCATGACCGACATGTTCCGCCTGCTCGCCATGCTGATCGGTGTGGTGGACACGATGGAGCCGGGGTCCGACGCGTGGCGCCGTCCGCTGGCCCTCGTCGAAGACGCCATCCGGACCGTCCGGCCTGACCGTCCGCTGCCCGCCCATGTGCCGGTACCTGCCGCCACGACCGCAGCCGCGGCCAGGGCGGAGCCGGAACCCGGCTAGCGCCCCGGCACTCGCTGCCACCGGGCCAACCCCGGGGAAGGACCATTGTGGGCGTGAAGCTTGGTGCAATAGACTTCAAGAGGGTTACGCAGCCAGCCTATGCACTTCCATCGTGGAGCTCCCCCATGAAGCAGTTCCTGCATTACGGCCCGCAGACGGCTACAGCACGATGAACACTTCCAAACTCCTGCATTACCTCAATGACCCACGGGACCCTGAAGAAATCCTTCCCACGCTGTCAGCCGGTGAACTGGCAGACCTGTTGGACGCGCTCTACCAGAACCTTGATACGCCGGAACCGGAATTCGGGGCGCAGGCCTGGTATGACTTGGGCGTCGAGGAGAGTTGCCGCAGGGCCGCTGCCCCGGATGGCGCCGCCCACGGGGTGGCATAACCGGACTGTGGCATAACCGGACCGCCGCCCGGCCCCGGCGCTGCAAATGGCGCCTCTGAAACGGCGGCTTGAACTCGAAACGGCGGCCTCAACACGGCGTCAGCCGCCCGTCTCGTCCCTCCTGCGCATCTCCTCCCGCACCAGCGCCTGCAGTTCAAACACGGGGGCCGCGGAATTCAGGTCCAGACCGTCGTGAAGACTCTCTGCGAGCAGTTCCAGGTCCTCGGGCGGAACCTCGGACAAGCTGGAGAAGTGGGCGTAAAAGCGTTTGACGGGAAGCCCCGCCCGGCGCCGGGCGCCCTTGCGGGGCCTGCCGGCTTTCCCGCCGGCGATGTGCAGCTGATTGTCCATGGTCGCCGTTCACAGATGTTCGTGTGACTGATCTTCCGTGGCCAACTGCATAGCCGTTTTCATAGTACAGCCGCACGCAACAGCTGGACCTGGCCGATGCCACCCTGTTATCTTCGGGCCGCCCGGCGCCCGGGCCTTCAGGTCCGGCTTCAGTTCCAGCCGAGCATCCGCAGCAGGGCAGCGGTGCCTGCCCCGGCCAGGACCACCACCAGGAACGGGGCCCGCAGCGCCAGTGCGATCGCCGCGGTGGCCAGGGCACCGAGCCGCGCATCGGCGGCCAGTGCCTGCCCTGAAGCCACCGCGTTCACCACAGTCAGGGAAGCGAGCAACCCGATGGTCATCGTGCCGGCAATACGGGACATTCGCGGATCCTCCAGGAACCGGGCGGGGACGAAGTAGCCCACCAGCTTCCAGGCGTAGGCGAGGGCGCACGCCAGCAACAGCCAAAACCAGAGGCTCATGCGCCCGCCCCCGGGACGGTGCCGTTGTGCCCGCGGCGCCGGCCGCCGTCGTGCCCGTGCCGTTCGTTGTGGCTGTGTCCGTGATGCTCCCGGTAGGGGTCAACATCGGGTTCGAGCCCTTCGTCGCTGCGTCCGTGGCTGTACCAGCCAATCAACGCTGCCACCACGGCGGCCACCAGGATGGGTACCCCGGCCGGGACGAACGGGACTGCAACCACGGTGGCCACCGCGCACACCACGGCGATGGCGAGGGGCTCCCGGCCCTTGAGCCGCGGCCACAGCAACGCCAGGAACGCGGCGACGGCGGCGCCGTCCAGCCCCCACTGCTTCGGGTCACCCAGGCCGCTGCCGGCGAGGGCGCCGATGAGCGTGAACAGGTTCCACAGCACGTAGATGCCGATGCCGGCAGCCCAGAATCCGCGCCGCTGCTCGGCGGGGTCGGACTGGCCCGTGCTCGTGGCCGTGGATTCGTCGATGGTCAGCTGCGCTCCCACATATTTGCGCCAGCCTGCGGGCCGCAGCAGGGCGTTCAGTTGCATCCCGTAGATGCCGTTGCGCATGCCCAGCAGGGTCGCGGCGCTCATGGCTGCAATGCCGGAACCGCCGCCTCCCACCACACCGATGAAGGCGAACTGGGAGCCGCCACTGAACAACAGGAGGCTGAGGGCCATGGTCTGCCAGAGGTTAAGCCCGGAGGTGACGGACAGCGCCCCGAAGGAGATGCCGTACAGCCCGGTGGCGATGCTGATGGACAGTCCCACGCGCACCGCCGGTGATTCCAGCAGCTTCATATCCGCGGCAGGGAACGGGTGTTGTGGGCCGCACGGCCGGGCGGGGAGGAAAGCATGGCTTTACTCAATCACAGGGATTGCAGCGCGGATAAACCGCCGCCTGGTCCGTCCGCGCCACGGTCAGGACCAGGCGAGCGCTGAACTCCCGTACGGCGGGGGCGGCGTTCCGTAGTCGAGTTGCCGGCCCGCCGCCAACAGCGGCGGCGGAACGTAGCGGAGCTCGCCGTAGGAACTGGGCATGGTGCGGTACGCGGGAGCCGGCACCGTTCCTGGTTCCGCAGGGACGTCCGGAAGGGCGAACAGTTCCTCGGCGGTCCGGGCCAGCGAGAGCCGGGCAGTCCCGCCCAGGCCAGTACGACGGCGGGCGGCGAGGAGGAGGACGGCCGCGGCGGCCGTCCCGTACCCGGTGGCGTGGTCCAGCGCCTGGACGGGCAGGGCACCCGGCCGCCACCCGCCGTCGTCCGTTGAACCGGCGTCGCCCGCCCTGCCCTGCAGGGCCGTGCCGCCGTACAGGTGGGCAATACCGGCCGCAGCCTGGACGATGCTGTCAAAGCCGCGCAACCCGCTCCAGGACCCCGCCGCGCCCCAGCTGTTGAGTGTCACCACCACCAGGTCCGGCCGTCCCGCCAGCAGCTCCGCAGCGCCCAGCCCGAAACGGTCCAGGGCGCCCCGCCGGTAGCCGGTGACCACCACGTCGGCGCCCGCGAGCAATTCCCGCAGCCGGAGCTGGACGCCGGGCACGCCCAAATCTGCCTCGGCGCTGCGTTTGCCGAAGCAGGTGTCCGCGAACTGGTCCGGAAGTTCGGGCATTCCGGGCGGGTCGATGCGCAGGACGTCCGCGCCCAGGGCGGCAAGCAACCTGGTGGCCACGGGCCCGGCGATCACCCTGGTGAGGTCCAGGACCCGGATGCCGGCGAGGGGACGGCCGGGATCGGTGCCGGCATCCGGAGGCGGCGGTGTTTCCAGCCCGGGAACCACCGCTTCTCCCGGCGCCTGCAGGCCGATGCCGCCGGCCTCCCCCGCGGCAGGGTTGAGGGCGATCCAGGGGCCTTCACCGGCAGCCCGGCCCATCCCGGAGTCCAGCCACTCGTCCCGGGAGCGGACTGCGGCGGCTATCCCGCCATGCGCCTGGATCACTGCCTCGGCCTCCAGCGCCGTCATGTCCTGCAGCGCAGCATCCACGTGATCCGGGGAGCCGGCCCCGGCCGCCTGGATACCGAGCGCCCTGAGCAGCCGCTGCTCGTGGTGGGGGTAGTTGGCGTGGAGCCGGATCCAGCCGTCCCGGGTCCGCCGGAAGCCGGAGAGCGGGGCAAACCCCTGCAGTTTCCGCCCGGCGATGCGCAGATACCCGGACGAGTCGAAAGCGGCGGCGGTCAGTGCCGGGGTCGTGCTGAACGTCCCCGGCCTGCCGGTGTACAGGTCCAAGGCGTCCGCCGCGGCGCGGACGGCGCCCAGGGCGAGCCCCTCGACGTCCAGGGGACCTGCCCACCAGCGGCGCGGGCCGCCGTCGGCCCTGGCTTCACTGCCCATGCCCTGCCTGCCTTCCCTTGCCCGGAGACTAACGCCCCTGGGGTGAGGCCGCGCGGAGCTGGCCAAGGACCCTGGCGGGTACGTTCGTGGTGATTTCGTGGATGCCCAGGTCCTGGCAAAGCGCCACGTCGGCGACCGAGTCCACGGTCCACACCCGGAAGCGGCGACCCGAGTCGAACCAGCGCCGGACTTTTGCGGGATGCCCGCGGAGGTAGTCGATGCCGGGCCCGGCGAGCCGCACCAGGCGTCCGTCCAGGATCCGCTCGGCCTCGAGCTGGGTGGCCTTCATCAGGTTGGCGATGGCCCCTCCGGTAATCGGTCCGAGGCCCAGCCCGCCACGGATCTCGTGGATCGTGACGTCGTCCACCAGTTGGCAGACGTATTCCGCCGCGACGGAGTGAAGCAGGTACCGGACGGAATCGGGGCTGAAGCTCATGAAGGTCACAGCGATGTTGTCCAGGGTTGAGCTGGCAGGATCCCACCCTTCCCTGCGCAGCAGGTCCAGCACCCGGTCCTCGAGCTTGAGCTGGTACGGGCTGGGGTGCTTGAGCTCGATGGCGAGCCTGACCGGGCGGCCGGCGCCCCGCAGGATGTCCAGGAGGTCGGGCAGGGTGAGGAGCTGTTCGGAGCGGGCACCGTACAGCTCCGGGATCCGCGCGCCCTTCCAGGAGGAAAAGTCGAGATGGCGCAGCTCGCGCAACGTGCGGTCCGCCACCGGCCCGGTCCCGTCCGACGTCCGGTCGAGGTTGGCGTCATGCAGCAGGACCACGTGCTGGTCGCGGGTCAAGTGGACATCGCATTCCACACCGTCGGCGCCGTCCGCCAGAGCCTGCAGGTAGGCGGCGCGGGTGTGTTCGGCGAACGCGGCGCTGGCGCCCCGGTGCGCAAAGACCAGCGGCCGCCGGGGAGCCTGCTCCTCATTTGTCATGCAGACACGGTAGCCGACCGGGCGGCTGCTGCGGGGCTAGGCTTGGCACATGCAGGTGAACTCTGAGCCAACTACCCAGGAAGCCCCGGCCCAGCCCGCACGCCCGGCGACGGGAGACGCGCAGCCAGGTGCCGCCGTCGTCGGCCGCCCGTTCGGTACCGGTGACGCCGACAAGGCGGCAGCGCTGCGGAAAATGAAGCTGGTGGCGCTGGGGCTGCTGATCGCCATGGCGGTGATCTTCGTCTTCGCCTTCGCGCTGCAGAAGGAGTACCCGTGGCTGCAGTACGTGCGCGCCGCAGCGGAAGGCGGCATGGTGGGAGCGCTGGCCGACTGGTTCGCCGTCACCGCCCTGTTCAAGTACCCCATGGGCATCAAGATCCCGCACACCGCGATCATTCCGCGGCGGAAGGACCAGATTGGCGCCTCCCTGGGCGAGTTCGTGGAAACCAACTTCCTGTCCGAGCAGGTGGTGCAGGAGAAGCTGGCCAGCGTCAACATCGCCCGCCGGGCCGGGCAATGGCTGGCCACGCCGCACGGCGCCGACCGGGTGGCCAAGGAAGGCGCGGCCCTCATCCGCGGCGCGTTCAAGGTGTTGAACGACGACGACGTCCAGGCGGTCATCGAGGCGATGGTCCGCAAGCATCTGCTCGCTCCGCCGTGGGGGCCGCCGGTGGGCAAGATGGCCGAGCGGATCTTCCATGACGGACACCACCACAAGCTGGTGGACCTGCTGGTGGACCGCGCCGCCGACTGGGTGGACGACAACCACGAGACGGTCTCCCGACTCGTCTCCGACCGCTCCCCCACCTGGGTGCCGCAGTTCCTGGACGGGCTGGTGGGCGACAAGGTGTACGTCGAAATGCTCAAGTTCGTCCGGGCCGTGCAGGCCGACCCGAACCACCAGGTCCGCCAGTCCATCGACAAGTACCTGAACGACCTCGCCCAGGACCTGCAGCACGATCCTGCCATGATCGCCCGCGCCGAGGACTTCAAGGCCCAGGTCCTGGGCGATCCCGAGGTCCGCGAACTTGCCTCCCGCACCTGGGGCACGGTGAAGAACGCCCTGCTGGGTGCCGTGGACGACCCCAACAGCGAACTGACCATCAAGTTCAAGGCTGCGGTCCGGGACTTCGGTTCCCGGCTGGTCAACGACCCCGAACTGGCCGGCAAGGTCAACGCATGGATCGGCGACGCCGCGGGCTACCTCGTGCGCACGTACCGCTCGGACATCGCCGGGGTCATCACGGACACGGTGGCCCGCTGGGACGCGGAGGAAACCTCACAGAAAATCGAACTGCAGGTCGGCAAGGACCTGCAGTTCATCCGGATCAACGGCACCGTGGTGGGCTCCCTGGCCGGGCTGGCGATCTTCACGGTGGCGCACCTGATCTTCGGCTAGCCGGTGCGGATCAGTGCGTGGCCGGGCTGCCTTCGAGTGTCGGGGGGTTTCCGGCTTTCACGTCCAGCTCGCCGGGAATGGTGTCCGGCATGGGCCCGAACGCTTCCTTGGCGTTCGCCACCACGGCCCGGCCCATTATGAGGTTGCCGGCTCCGCCCACCACTGCGCCGATGCCGAACGGCAGGGCGCGGCCGAACAGCGCAGTGCCCTGCCGCTTGATGAGGTTCTTGAGGAACGCCTTTTGGATCCTGCTCTTGATGGAGCTGAAGCCCGGCATCGGCATGGACCTGGACAGGACGCTGCCCCAGGCCTTGGTGGCGTTTACCCCGTTACCCGCCGCCTGCCCGCTGAGCGTTCCGAGCAGGGTTGTGCCTTCCTCACCCAGCATGAGGGCCATGACCATGGTGCTGGCCTTTTCGGGGTTGGTGAGGCGGATGCCGTGAAGCTCAGCCATGGCGCTGGCGTACAAGGCTGTGGCCTCCAGGAAACCCACGGTGGCCGCCGCGGACAGCCCCAGCGAGGCCACGGTCCCCACGCCGGGCACGACGGCGGTGGCCCCGACGGCGGCCCCGCCGCCGGTGACGGCACGCAGGTAGTCCCGCTCCAGGATGTCGGCCAGCTGCGCCGCGGTGGCCCGGGGGTGCTTCTTCTGCAGCCTGCGGATGTAGGCGAGGACCAGTGGACGCTGGATTTCCACCGCTTTCAGGAGGGCGTTGTGCACGCCCGGTTTAGGCTTGCCGTCGGCGTCGAAGACCGCGTTGTGGGCGGTTTCCTGTGCGATTCGTACTGCGGGATTGCTGCGCTGGGCCATGGTCACCTTCATTCAAATCGACCTGCAGCGGTGGGCTGCCGTGCTTTTTCCATCCTAAGTGGATCAACACTAAGCATGCTTAACATTCAGCCGCCCGGCTGGTGTTTTTTCCTGGTCACGGTGACGGGTGCATCAGGTTGTTGGGCAGGGGGCGGGGGGGGGGGGGGGGGGGGGGGGGGGGGGGGGGGGGGGGGGGGGGGGGGGGGGGGGGGGGGGGGGGGGGGGGGGGGGGGGGGGGGGGGGGGGGGG
>NZ_BAAHNO010000013.1:0-96822 GCF_054656615.1 Arthrobacter sp. AD-310
ACTTGCATGTGTTAAGCACGCCGCCAGCGTTCATCCTGAGCCAGGATCAAACTCTCCGTTGAAAACGAAACAACCAGGCAGATGGAAATAACACCCACCACAGCTGCAAATTTGAAACCAGCTAAAAACACCAAACCACACCACAGGGGCGGCACAGCCTGGCAAATTCAACCAATAAAACAATTGGTATCAACAAACATGGCACACTATTGAGTTCTCAAACAACAGACACACCCGGCACCACCCAAACCAACGTTCAGGATCGCTCCGGAGCAACTTTTCAAACCTACCCGCTGTCCCAGTTCTTGTCAAACCGGCGTCCGCGACCTTCATCAGCTTGAAGCTTGGTTGGTCGGTTTCCGCCTGATTCACTGGATCAGCGCGGAAATAAACTCTACCACCACTTGCTCCGGAAGGCCAACCCGGCACCCGACGCAGCCTCTGCCTGTCCGTTCCAGGCGCAGAAAAGCCCGGAATCCTGCGGATTCCGGGCCTTCCGGTGCAGTCCTTCTGCGGGGTCAGGCAGTGGTCCCCGTGCCCTTTGGCTTCCCAGCCCGGGATTCGACAACTGCCGGTGCACCCGAGGACTTGGCCGGTCCCGGTTTGAAGTACGAAGCGCCGAGCGGGGGCAGGGTGACGGTCAGCGTTGCGGGCTGGCCGTCCTGTCCCTGGTCCTTGGCCTCGAGCACACCGTCATTCAGGACTCCGGAGCCGCCATAGGTGGTGTGGTCCGTGTTCAGCACTTCGGTCCACTCCCCCGCGGCCGGCACACCCAGTGTGTAGCCAACGTGCGGTGCGCCCGAGAAGTTGATCGCGCACACCAGTGGGTTGCCGTCGAGGTCCCAGCGGATGAAGGACAGGACGTTCCGGTCAGCGTCGCCCCCGTTAATCCACTGGAACCCGCCGGGCTCGTTGTCCCGGGTATACAGGGCCGGTGTGGACTTGTACAACTCGTTGAGGTCCTTGGTGAGCAGCTGCAGGCCCTTGTGGGCGGGGATGTCAGCCAACCACCAGTCCAGTCCGTGCTGTTCAGACCATTCAGCTTCCTGGCCGAACTCGGTGCCCATGAAGATCAGCTGCTTGCCGGGGTGTGCCCACTGGTAGGCGAGGAACGCACGCAGGTTGGCGAGCTGCTGCCACCGGTCGCCCGGCATCTTGCGCAGCATCGAGCCCTTGCCGTGCACAACCTCGTCATGGCTGATGGGCAGCAGGAAGTTCTCGGTGAAGGCGTAAACCATGGAGAACGTGACGGTGCCGTGGTGCCACTTGCGGTTGACCGGATCCTCGGAAGCGTATTTCAGGGAGTCGTGCATCCAGCCCATGTTCCACTTGAGGCCGAAGCCCAGGCCGCCGTGGCTGGTGGGTGCCGTGACCCCGGGGAACGCCGTGGATTCTTCCGCGATCATCACTGCGCCCGGGTGGGTCTTGTACACCGTGGCGTTGGCTTCCTGCAGGAAGGAGATGGCTTCCAGGTTTTCCCGGCCGCCGAACCGGTTGGGCTGCCACTGACCGTCCTGGCGGGAGTAGTCCAGGTAGAGCATGGAGGCCACGGCGTCCACGCGGAGCCCGTCGATGTGGAACTCATCGAGCCAGTACAAAGCGTTGGCCACCAGGAAGTTGCGGACCTCTGTCCGGCCGAAGTCGAAGATCAGCGTTCCCCAGTCCGGGTGCTCGCCGAGGTTGGGGTCGGCGTGCTCGTAGAGCGGCTCGCCGTCGAAGCGGGCCAGCGCCCAGTGGTCCTTCGGGAAGTGCGCGGGTACCCAGTCCAGCAGCACACCGATGCCAGCCTGGTGCAGCGTGTCAACCAGGTACCGGAACTCGTCCGGATGGCCGAAGCGTGAGGTGGGCGCAAAGTAGGACGTGACCTGGTAGCCCCAGGACCCGCCGAACGGGTGCTCGGCAACCGGCATGAACTCGACATGGGTGAAGCCCAGCCACTTGACGTACTCCACGAGTTCCTTGGCGAGTTCCCGGTAGCCCAGGCCCAGCTTCCAGGACCCGAGGTGCACCTCGTAGACGCTCATCGCCGAGTTGTGCGGGTCCCGCTTGGCGCGGGCTTCCATCCATTCGTCGTCCTTGAACGCGTAGGACGGTTCCACGACTTTGGAGGCCGTCAACGGCGGGACCTCGGTGCCGAAGGCAAGGGGGTCGGCCTTCTCCACCCAGTGGCCGGACCTGGTGCGGATCTCAAATTTGTAGCACGCCCCTGCTACAACCCCTGGAATGAAGATTTCCCAGATGCCGGACGACCCCAGGGAGCGGAGCGAGTTCTCACGTCCGTCCCAGGCGTTGAAGTCGCCCTTGACGCGGACGGCCTGGGCGTTCGGGGCCCAGACGGCGAAGGAAACGCCGTCGACGTCGCCAAGCGAGGACTTGTAATGCTGGACATGCGCACCCAGCACCTTCCACAGCTTTTCGTGCCGGCCTTCGCTGATCAGGTGCAGGTCCACCTCACCGACGGTGGGCAGGTAGCGGTACGGATCATCCACCGTCACCGGCTTCGCACCGGGGTACGTGACGGACAGCCGGTAGTCCGGCACGTGCCCGCGCTCAAGGGGTTCCAGGACGGCGACCCATACTCCGTGCGCCTCGTGTTCCATGGCGACTTCGCCCGCGGCGGTGATGACGGTGACCGATTCCGCGAGGTGCTTCACGGTGCGGACGGTGACGTGGCCGTAGTCGTCCAGGTGCGCGCCCAGGACGGAGTGCGGTGCGTGGTGTTCACCGTTGGCGATCTTGCCCAGTGTGCCGGAATCCACCTGCAGAGGCACCCCCGGGCGGTCAGTTCGTGCTGAGCCTGTCATTTCGTTACCTTCCGATGCTGCCCCGGCCTGGTCGCCGGCGCTGTTACCGCTCAGGAGCCGCCTGGAGGCGTTCACCGGGATCGCCAGCCAGTCGGGCCTGTTACGCATTTCATAAACTACTTCGTACAGTGCCTTGTCCAGCCACAATGCCACAAACAAGGGTGCATTCCGGTCCACGGTGCCCGGCGTGACGGCAGCGTACCCGGCGAGGAACGCTTCCGTGCAGTCCTCGACCCAGGAGTCGGGCACCTGGGCGCCTTCCTGCTCGCGCTGGGCGGCTCCGGCGGCGTAGTCGAAGGACCGGAGCATGCCGACGACGTCACGCAGCGGGACGTCGGGAACGTTCCGTTCGGCGATGGGGCGCAGGGGCTCGCCCTCGAAGTCGAGGATGGCCCAACGGTCAGGCTGCCCGTCGTGGGCCGGGACCTGCAGGATCTGGCCCAGGTGCAGGTCGCCGTGGATCCGTTGCAGCGGGCCGGCGGGCAGGCCGTCGAGTCCGTCCAGCAGCGCATCGAGCGCCTTGTCGTAAGGCCCGACGGCGGGACCGGCTTCCGTCCAGGCCTGGCGGACCCGCTGGGCTACTGCCGGGCCGATCACCTTGCCGGGTTCGCTTTCGGTTGACTGCCCCAAAGCTGCTGCAAGGCGGTTGTGGACTGTGGCCGTGGCGGCGCCGAGGGCACGCGCTTCCGCCGTGAAATCCGTTCCGGAGCGGGCCGCGTCCACCGCCAGGCGCCAGGCGTCACGCCCGCCGGCCAGGAATTCGTGCACCACGGCCAGCTCGCCCTGGGCGTGGCGGGTACCGTTGTGGTCAGCGGCGGACCTGCCCTGCGCCAGCCATTCCCCCCGGACCCAGCCCAGCGTGGCCGGCACTTCGGCGGTCCCGGCGGACGTCAGCGCGGAGCCCACTTCGATTTCCGGGTTGGTCCCCTCGGACAGCACGCGGAAGAACTTCACGATCGCGGCGGATTCGCCGTCGTCCACTATCACGGAGCTGTTGGATTGCTCTCCGGAGAGAACCTTCACAACTCCCCGGGCGGTGGGAAGGCGGTAGCGGCCGGGCACCTTGAAACCCGTGGCCGTCCCGCTGGCTGCCTTGCTTTCCTGCCGGATCATGTCCAGCCAGCCGGCCACGAAGTCGGGATCGTGCACGGCGTCGTAGACCCAGGGCCGGGACGGGTCGGTCCCCGCCGCCTGGCCCACCAGGGCGCGCTCCATGTCTGCGGCGGGTGCCGGCCGGAAACTCAACGGGACCTGCACCACGGCGGTCCGCCGGCCGCCGTCGGCGTTATGCGTGGTGATGTTGAGCAGGAACACGGACAGGGCGGCGTGCCGCGCCGGGTCGTCGAGGCCCAGGCTGCCTGCCTGGGACATCTCGAAGTCGGGCGACTTGACCGGAAACCAGCGCTGCCTCGGCAGCCATTCCTGCAGCAGCGCGGTCAGGGCGGGGGTGAGGATGGGCTGGTTCATGTCACTCCTCTATCGACAGGATGGGCATGGCCTGGGTGTGGGGCGACGACGGATTGGAAGCCGCAGACCGGACGCGCAGCCAAAAGAAATCGTGGCTGCCCAAGGTCAGCGTCAGCGTGCCGTCGTCATTGATCTCGGGGAACACCTGCCCCCCGAAGACATCTCGCAGCCCGCGCCCGGCATACTCGGGAACCCGCAGGCGGGCCGCGACCGGGTGCTGCGAAAGGTTGAAAGCGCACAGGATGGTTTCCCCATCCAGTCCCGCGGGATTGCCGGCCGGAAGTTCCCGGAGGTAGGCGAGCACGGCGTCGTGGTCGGCAAGTACGTGCTTGAACCGGCCAAGTCCAAACGCGGGATGGTTCTTCCGCACGCTCAGGATCTGCCTGGTCCAGCGCAGCAGGGAGCCCGAGTGCGCGGCCTCGGCCTCCACGTTGGCCATGCTGTAGTTGTAGACCAGTGACTGGATGGGGGGCAGGTAAAGCTTGCCGGGGTCAGCGTGCGAAAAGCCGGCATTCCGGTCCGGGTTCCATTGCATGGGGGTGCGGACGGCGTCGCGGTCCTCAAGCCAGATGTTGTCCCCCATCCCGATTTCGTCCCCGTAATACAGGAACGGGCTGCCGGGCAGGGACAGGAGCAGGGCGTTGATCAGCTCGATCTCGGCCCTTGAATTGTCCAGCAGCGGGGCAAGCCGGCGCCGGATGCCGATATTGGCGCGCATCCTGGGGTCCGGGGCGTACCAGCCCAGCATCGCTGCACGCTCGTCCGCGGTGACCATTTCCAGGGTCAGCTCGTCATGGTTGCGGAGGAAGGTCCCCCATTGGGCGCCCTCAGGAATGTCCGGGGTGTCCTTCATGGTCTCGATGATCGGGGCGGCCTTCTGGTCCCGGAGCGCGTAGTACAGCCGCGGCATGATCGGGAAATGGAATGCCATGTGGCATTCGGGTTCCTCCTCGGTGCCGAAGTACTCCACCACTTCCGTGGGGGGCTGGTTGGCCTCGGCGATGATCACGCGGCCGGGGTAGCTTTCGTCCACCATCGACCGCAGCTTCCTCAGGAACTCATGGGTGGCGGGAAGGTTTTCGCAGTTGGTTCCCTCTTCCTCGTAGAGGTAGGGGATGGCGTCCGCCCGGAACCCGTCGATGCCCTGGTCCAGCCAGAACCGCACCACGTCGAAAAGCGCGTCGACCACTTTGGGGTTTTCGAAGTTCAGGTCCGGCTGGTGGCTGAAAAACCGGTGCCAGAAGAACTGCCGGCGGATGGGGTCGAATGTCCAGTTCGACTCTTCCGTGTCCACGAAGATGATGCGGGCGTCCTGGTACTTTTCGTCGGTATCGCTCCAGACGTAGAAGTCGCCGAACGGCCCCTCAGGGTCCTTGCGTGATTCCTGGAACCACGGGTGCTGGTCCGAGGTGTGGTTCAGCGGGAGGTCGATGATCACGCGCACCCCGCGGGCGTGCGCCTCAGCCACCAGCCGCTTGAAGTCGCTGATCGTGCCGAACTCGTCCAGGACGGAGTTGTAGTCCGAGATGTCGTAACCGCCATCACGGAGCGGGGACTGGAAGAACGGCGGCAGCCACAGGCAGTCCACCCCCAGCCACTGCAGGTAGTCCAACCGGTCGATGAGGCCGGAGAAGTCTCCGGACCCATCGCCGTTGGCGTCCGCAAAAGCCCTGACCAGCACCTCGTAGAACACTGCCTTGCGGTACCACAGCGGATCGTGCTGCAGGCCCGGCGCATTGAGCTCAAACGTGCTCTTCGGCGTGAAGTGCTGGCCGGAACTTTGCGGATTGAAACTCACTGATGCGCTCTCCTGACGCTCAGGATGTGCGCGGGCTCAACATGCGGGTCCAGGCGTACATAGTTGTACTCGCCCCACTCCCAGCTTTCCCCGGAGATGAGGTCGTCCACGAAAAAGCCGCCGCCCCCGGTCAGGTCCTGCGGGTCTAGTTCCAGCGCAGCGAGGTCCAGGGTGACGGTGCATTCCCGGGTGGCATGCGGATCCACGTTGACGACCACGATGAGGGTGTCCTTGGACCCGTCAGGCAGCGTCTTGTGCTTGGAGTAGACCACCGTGGCGTCATCCGTGCTCTGGTGGACCGTCAGGTTCTGCAGGTCCATGAGTGCGGGGTGGTCGCGCCGCAGGTGGTTGAGCCTGGTGATGAACGGCGCGAGGGTTCGGCCGGACTGCCCGGCGGCATCCCAGTCGCGGGCCTTGTACTCGAACTTCTCGTTGTCGATGTACTCCTCAGCACCGGGCCGGGCCACGTGCTCGTACAGTTCGTACCCGGCATAGACGCCCCACAGTGGGCTGGCCGTGGCGGCCAGGACAGCCCGGATCCGGAAGGCCGCGGGGCCGCCGAACTGGAGGTACGGGGTGAGGATGTCCGGGGTGTTGACGAAGAAGTTGGGCCGGAAGAACGCCGCCGACTCGTGGCTGACTTCCTGGAAGTAGTCCTCGATCTCCTTCTTGGTGTTCCGCCACGTGAAGTAGGTGTAGGACTGCTGGAAGCCGGCCCTGCCCAGTGCATGCATCATGGCGGGACGGGTAAAGGCCTCGGCCAGGAACACGACGCCCGGGACCGCTTTTTCAACCTCGGCAATGAGCCATTCCCAGAACCACACCGGCTTGGTGTGCGGGTTATCCACGCGGAAAATCTTTACGCCATGGCTCACCCAGAGCAGGACAATCCGCAGAATTTCATTCGAAAGGCCTTCAGGGTCATTATCGAAATTCAGCGGATAAATGTCCTGGTACTTCTTTGGCGGGTTTTCCGCGTAGGCAATACTGCCGTCAACCCGGGTGGTGAACCATTCGGGATGCTCGGTCACCCATGGGTGGTCCGGGGCGGCCTGCAGTGCCAGGTCCAGTGCGACTTCGAGGCCCAGTTCGTTGGCCCGGGCCACGAATGCGTCGAAGTCCTCGAAGGTGCCGAGGTCGGGGTGGATCGCGTCGTGGCCGCCTTCGGCAGCGCCGATGGCCCACGGCGAACCGGGATCGTTGGGACCGGCCACGAGCGTGTTGTTCGGGCCCTTGCGGTGCTGGACGCCGATCGGATGGATGGGCGGCATGTAGAGGACGTCAAAGCCCATGGCGGCGACAGCGTCCAGCCGTTTGGCGGCGGTGCGGAAATTGCCGGAGGTCCAGGCGCCGGTGGCGTGGTCCTTGACCGCGCCTTCGGACCGGGGAAAGAACTCATACCAGGAGCCGCGGCCGGCACGGTCACGCTCAACCTTCAGCGGGAACTTTTCAGAGACGGTCACCAGTTCCCGGATGGGCTGGTGCGCCACCACGCCGGCAACGTCGGAGCCGAACCCGGCTGCCAGCCGGTCCTCGGTGCTGAGGGATGCGTCGGCCATCCTGTCGGCGGCTCCCCTCAGGACACCCTTGTCCCAGTCACTCCGGAAGTCTTCGCCGGACGCTTCGTACAGCAGTGCCGCGCCTTCGGCGAGCATCAGTTCGACGTCGATGCCGGCGGCGATCTTCACCTCGGCGTTGTGGTGCCACGTGCCGTAGCGGTCGTGCCAGGCTTCGATGACGAAGGACCAGTCTCCGGTTTCCGACGGCGTGAGGATGCCTTCCCAGCGGTCCGTCCCCATTCCGCGTTCCCCCCGCGGCGGGGCAAGCCGCACGCGCTGCCGCTCGGCGCCGGACGGGTCCAGGAGGACGGCGCTGACGCCAAGCTGGTCGTGGCCTTCCCGGAAGCAGGTGGCACCCACAACGATCGCTTCGCCCGGCAGGGCCTTGGCAGGGAACTTTCCACCCTCGACGACGGGCTGCACGGCAGTGATCGGAAAACGTCCGAACCGCAGCCCCCCGGTGATGAGTCCCTTTGGCTTTTCTTCTGTTACGGCACTGGTTCCTGAGTTAGTCGTCACAGGCTCGACGTTAGCGATAAATGGCGAAGATTGCTAAGGATGCTCACTAATTTCGTTGCGCCGCGCCTCATTCCGGACACGCCCTTGTCATTTACCCAAAAGAAACCCAAAGCTGGTTCCGGCTGCCCATGTTGTCCGTTAGTGTGACGCAGGTGAAGGCAATCCGCAGGTTTACGGTCCGTACAGTCCTCCCTGAGCCCATCCGGCCGCTGGCGCGGCTGGCAAGCAATTTGCGCTGGTCCTGGCACCGCCCCACCCGGGAGTTGTTCGCTGGCCTCAACCCTCGCATCTGGGAGGAAAGCGAGCAGGACCCGGTCAGTTTCCTGGGCATGGTCAGCCGGGAGGAACTCCAGCAGCTGGCCGCCGACCGGTCGGTGGTCGAGCGTGTTCGCGCCGCCGAGGAGGACCTCGACCGGTACCTCGAAGAGCCGCGCTGGTACCAGGGCCTGGGCCCGGACGCGCCGGAATCCATCGCGTACTTCTCCCCCGAGTTCGGCATCACCGAAGTCCTCCCCCAGTACTCCGGCGGCCTGGGCATCCTGGCCGGCGACCACCTGAAGGCCGCCTCTGACCTGGGTGTCCCCCTGGTGGGTGTCGGCCTGCTCTACCAGGCCGGCTACTTCAAGCAGTCCCTCTCCCGCGACGCCTGGCAGCAGGAAACCTACCCCGTCCTCGATCCGGACGGCTTGCCCCTGACGCTGCTCCGCGAGCCCTCGCGGGACGGGAACGGGAAGCCCCTGCAGATCACCCTGCCGCTGCCCAACGGCCGGCGCCTGCTGGCGCACATCTGGCGTGCCGACGTCGGACGCGTGCCCCTGCTGCTCCTTGACTCCAACGTGCCCGGCAACGATGACGCGGCCCGCAGCATCACCGACCGTTTGTATGGCGGGGGCGGCGATCACCGGCTGCAGCAGGAACTGCTGCTGGGCATGGGCGGCGTGAAGGCGCTGCGCGCCTACCAGCAGCTCACCGGTGCGCCCGCACCTGAGGTGTTCCACACCAACGAAGGCCACGCAGGATTCCTGGGCATCGAACGTATCCAGGAACTCATGAGCGGTGACCAGGCCCTGACCTTCGACGAGGCGCTGGCAGCCGGGAGGGCGTCCACCGTCTTCACCACGCACACCCCCGTCCCGGCTGGCATCGACCGCTTCGAGATCAGCCAGATCAGCCATTTCTTCCAGGCTGGCCTGGCTCCGGCCGTGCCGGTGGACCGCATCCTGGAACTGGGCCGCGAGAACTATGCCGACGGCAACCCCGCGGTGTTCAACATGGCGGTGATGGGCCTGCGCCTGGCACAGCGCGCGAACGGCGTGGCGAAACTCCACGGCGAGGTGTCCCGGGGCATGTTCTCCGCCCTGTGGCCGGGCTTTGACCATTCGGAGGTACCGATCACCTCGGTCACCAACGGCGTGCACGTCCCCACCTGGGTGGACAGCCGGATCGCCAAGCTGGCCCGTGACCAGTTCGGCAGCGAGGCCGAAGCGCTGGGTAAATGGGACCTGGCGTACAACGTCAGCGACGCCGACGTCTGGGCATTGCGCCGGGAGATGCGGTCCGCGCTGGTGGACGATGTCCGGCGCCGGCTGCGTGCCGCCTGGAAGAAGCGCGGCGCCGCTGACGCCGAACTGGGCTGGACGGACAACGTCCTGGACCCTGACGTCCTGACCATCGGTTTCGCCCGGCGCGTCCCCACCTACAAGCGGCTGACCCTCATGCTGCGCGAACCGGAGCGGCTCAAGGCACTCCTGCTGCACAAGGACCATCCCATCCAGCTGGTCATCGCCGGCAAGTCCCACCCGGCGGACGACGCCGGCAAGAAGATGATCCAGGACCTGGTCCGGTTCACCGACGATCCCGAGGTCCGGCACCGGATCGCCTTCCTGCCCAACTACGACATCGCGATGGCGCGGACCCTGTTCCCCGGCTGCGACGTCTGGCTCAACAATCCGCTGCGTCCGCTGGAGGCCTGCGGCACGTCCGGCATGAAGGCGGCACTGAACGGGTCCCTGAACCTGTCCGTCCTGGACGGCTGGTGGGATGAAATGTACGACGGCGAGAACGGCTGGGCCATTCCCACTGCCAACAACGGCGCCTCCCCGGAGGAACGTGACGACATCGAAGCCGCCGCCCTGTACGAGCTCCTCGAAACCCAGGTGGCGCCGCGGTTCTACGGCAGCACGGTCTCGGAAGCCGCGGGCGCGGCAGGGCCTTCGACGTCGGCTGCCGAGAAGGTGCCAACGCACTGGGTGTCCATGATCAAGCACACCCTGGCCCACCTGGGCCCGGCGGTTTCCGCTGAGCGCATGCTCCGGGACTACGTGAACATGCTCTACCGCCCGGCCGCGGAGGCCGGACGCAACGCCATCGCACACTCGTACTCCCAGGCCCGCTCGCTGGCCTCGTGGTCCGCGAAGGTCCGCGCCGCCTGGCCGCAGGTCCACGTGGAGCACGTCGACTCGGTGGGCGTGTCCGAGGACCCGCAGATCGGCGACACCCTGCAGGTAAACGCCTATGTGGCCCTGAACAGCCTCACCCCGGAGGACGTCTTCGTGGAGGTGGCCTACGGCCGGGCCGAGGAAAACGACACGCTGGCGGACATCACGCTGATGGAACTGCAGGTGAAGGAGGACCTGGGCAGCGGACGGCACCTGTTCAGCGGTTCGCTGGTCATCGACAGGTCCGGGCCGTTCGGCTACACGGTCCGTGTCCTGCCCCGGCACGAGGCCCTGGCCTCCAAGGCGGAACTGGGCCTGATCGTCAACGCTTAGGCCCAGGGTTCCGCGGGTAAGGGTCCTGGCAGGCAGCCAAACCGTACGCAGGAGGACCCCATGACCGAACGCACAGTCTCCGACGTGATCGTGGACCGGCTCACCGCGTGGGGCGTGAACCGGGTCTTCGGCTACAGCGGCGACGGGATCAACGGTTTTATGGGGGCGCTCCGGCGGGCCGGCGGACGCGTTGAGTTCGTGCAGGCCCGGCACGAGGAAACCGCGGCGTTCATGGCCGTGGGCCACGCCAAGTACACCGGCGGCGTGGGGGTGGTGACCTCCACGCAGGGCCCCGGGGCGGTCCATCTCCTCAACGGCCTGTACGACGCCAAGCTCGACGGCGTGCCGGTGGTGGCGATCGTCGGGCAGCAGAGCCGGACCGTGCTCGGCTCCGCCTATATGCAGGAGATCGACCTGGGCGCGCTTTTCAAGGACGTCGCCTCCCAGTTCGTGCAACTGGTCAGCGCCCCGGAGCAGGTGCCGATGGTCCTGGACCGGGCGTTCCGCACCGCCAAAGCCACCTCCTCGCCGTGCGTGGTGATCGTTCCGCATGATATCCAGTCGGAGCCGGCGCCGAAGCTGGAGCAGGAACATGGCATCGTGGTGACCGCACCCTCGTGGAGCGCGGCCGCCAAAACGCCGCGGGAGGACGACCTGGAGGCAGCCGCCGCCCTCCTGAATTCCGCTGAAAAGGTCGCCCTGCTGGTTGGGCAGGGCGCACGGAACGCCTTCGCGGAAGTGGTGGCCGTGGCGGAAAAGCTCGGTGCCGGTATTGCCACGAGCCTGCTGGGAAAGCCCTATGTGGACGAGACGCTGCCCTTTGCCGTCGGGACCATGGGCCACCTGGGCAGCACCGCCAGTGCCCACCTGCTGGGCAACTGCGACGCCCTCCTGATCGTGGGCTCCAACGACCCCTGGACCGAGTTCTATCCGCCGCCCGGTGCGGCGCGGGCCGTCCAGATCGACATTGACGAAAAGAAGATCGGCAACCGCTACCCCGTGGAGGTGGGCCTGGCCGGTGACGCCGCCTCCGCCCTCGCCGCACTGGACCGCAGGCTTGAGCACAGGCAGCGCAGGGAGTGGCGCTCCGCCGTCGAACACGAAGTGAGCCGCTCGCGGATCCTCGCCGCCGACCGTGCCGCCGTGCCCGCCGAGCCCGTCAACCCGGAGCGCGTTGTCCGGGAGCTCAACGGCCGGCTGCCGGACAACGCCCAGGTGAGCGTCGACGTCGGAAGCTGCGTGTACTGGTATGCCCGCCAGCTGGTGCTGCCCCCGGGCGTCCCGGCGCATCTTTCCGGAACCCTGGCCAGCATGGGCTGCTCCATTCCCTACGGCATTGCCGCCAAGCTCGCGCACCCGGACCGGCCCCTGGTGGCCCTGGCCGGGGACGGCGCCATGCAGATGGCGGGGGTGGCGGAACTGGCCACGGTGGCGCACCGCTGGCGGCAGTGGGAGGACCCGCGGTTCGTCATCTGCGTCTTCAACAACCGGGAGCTGACGGAAGTCACCTGGGAGCAGCGCGAGTCCGAGGGTGAACCTCGGTTCGCAGCCAGCCAGGAACTGCCCGACTTCCCGTTTGCCGGCTACGCCGAACTGCTGGGCCTCGGCGGCATCCGCGTTGAGGATCCGGACCTCCTGGGCGAGGCCTGGGACCAGGCGTTCGCAGCGGACCGCCCTGTGGTGATCGAGGTGCTGACGGACCCGGAGATCCCCCTCCTGCCCCCGTTCCCTGCCGGGAAGGAGAAGGCCCGGACCATGCGCAAGGGCCTGGCCGCAGAGGACGACGGCCACGCACGTGCCCTTCTGGACACATACGTCTCGCAGGAGGAGCGTCCTGGAGGATAACCGCGGCGGCTAAAACAGGATGGCGGTGACCGCCAGGTCCTTGCCCGCATACCGTTCGGCATCCTGAAGGATTTCGCAGATGACAGCGAAGGACCGGTCGCCGCGGAACGGGGCCGCGACCTGCCACAGCACGGTGACCGGGGGGTTGCCCCCGTCGCTGATGGCGTCCGCGAAGTCGTGGAGCGAGTCGTTCAGGGCATCAAGGTTGACCCCGTAGTGCTCGGGAAAGCTGAGGACTTCGCCGAAGGTTTCCAGGACGTCCCGTTTACTGTCCGCGGGCGGGATCACAAGGCATCGCCGGCCGGCGTCGGCCACCTGTTCCTGCAGTTCCTCCAGGGTCCAGGTGTCGCCGGAGTAGATCTTCATGGTGGTGCTAGCTGCCTTCCGCTATGAACCTGAACGATTCGTAATGGTCATCGGTGTAGTACTTTTCGCCGCCGTCACCGGCCACGATCCTGCGGGCTCCCCGGTCCCGCTCCCCCGGAGTGGGCACCGTGTACTCGCGGTAGTACCCTCTGTCCCGCCGCGGCAGGATGCGTTCAAAGTTGCCGAAGGCCTGGTCGTCCTGGCTGTACTGGAAAGGTCCGCCGGCCCGGATCAGCGCAAGTACCCGGCGCCCTTCGGCGGGAAGGCTGGACTCCGGGATGGACGGCAGCCCGGACGGGTTTTCCACTGCTTCAACGGGCCTGGCCGGATCCGTGCCGGCGGGCGCTGTCCCGGGCGTGGCCTGGGCGTTTGGCCCCGGGAGCGGCGGCGCGCTGGAAGCCGGCGCCGGCGTCGTGGTTTCCGTCGGCCTGCCCAGCAGGCCAGGCCCGCCAAAGAACACCAGGGCCAGCACCACCAGCGCGCCGAGCAGCAGGGAAAGGGTGGAGCGGTTCCGCACTGTGCCCCTGCCTTAGATCCGGTAGATGCTGATCGAGTTGCCTTCCACCAGGTCCGTTTCGCCGGAGGCCACAACCAGGCCCTGCCGCAGCTCGTGCAGCGGCGAGGTGGTCAGGCGCAGCTCGAATTTCCGGCGGGACGTTCCTGTCGCGGGAACGCGCGGCAGCGTGATCTGGATGTCCGAAGTTCCCCCGTTCACCACTATGAGCCCGGCCAGGCCGCCGTTGTCGGAGCCGAGCAGGAGCTGCACTACACGGTGCCGTGGGTCGTTCCAGCGTTCCGTGGACATCGGGTGGCCGTCCTGGTCGAACCAGTAGAGGTAGGACTGTTCGTCGCGCACCGGGAAATCGTGGGGCTGGGCTGCCAGGAATTCCTTGCGCAGGCGGATGTACCGTTTGGTGCTGCGCAGCATCTCATGCGATTCCTGTGTCCGGGTCCAGTCCACCCAGGTGAGGGCGTTGTCCTGGCAGTAGGCGTTGTTGTTGCCCTGCTGAGTCCGGGCCAGTTCGTCCCCGGCGGTGATCATGGGGATGCCAAGGGAGATCAGGAGCGAGGCCATCATGTTGCGGCGCGACTGGGCGCGTTTGGCCAGGATGCCGCCGTTCTCGGTGGAGCCTTCCACGCCGTGGTTGTAGCTGCGGTTGTCACCGTGGCCGTCCCGGTTTTGTTCACCGTTGGCCTCGTTGTGTTTCCGGTCGTAGGAGACAAGGTCGTTCAGGGTGAAGCCGTCGTGGGCGGTGATGTAGTTGACGGAGGCCAGCCGGGAACGGCCGGAGGCCTGGAAGAGGGCGGCGGAACCGGACAGCGAATCCGCCAGTTTGGCTACCGAGCCGCCCTGGCCGCCGTTGTCGAGGGCTGCCCGGTCGCCCAGCCAAAAGGAACGGAGCGCGTCGCGGAAGTGGTCGTTCCAGTCGACCCAGCCCTTGGGGAAGCGCCCGGTCTGCCAGCCGCCGTATCCGACGTCCCACGGTTCGGCGATGAGTTTCACGTCGGACAGGAGGGGGTCTGCGGCGATGGCCACCAGGAAGGGGTGCCGCGGGTCGAAGTCGTTGGCGGCGTTGCGGCAAAGGGTAACGGCAAGGTCGAACCGGAAGCCGTCGATGTGGAATTCGTCCACCCAGTACCGGAGGGAATCCAGCACCAGCTGGATGACGCGCGGTTCAGCGAAATTGAGGCTGTTGCCGCAGCCGGTGGTGTCCACATACCTGCCGTGCCCGTCAGTGCGGTAGTAAGTGTTCTCGCCCAGCCCGCGGAAGCTTACGGTCTGCCCGTCGGGGCCGCCCTCGGCGGTGTGGTTGTAGACGACATCCAGGATGACTTCCAGCCCGGCGGCGTGCAGCTGCTTGACCATGTCCTTGAACTCGTCCTGCACCGCCTGCGGCCCGGCTTCCCGTGCGGCGCGGGTGGCGTACGCGGGGTGCGGAGCGAAGAAGGCCGCGGTGTTGTAGCCCCAGTAGTTGGTCAGCCCCAGGTCCTGCAGGTGTGGCTCGTCCAGGTGGAAGTGCACCGGCAACAACTGGACAGCTGTGATGCCCAGCCCTTGGAGGTGTTCGATGACGGCCGGGTGTGCCATGCCCGCATAGGTGCCACGCAGCTCCGGCGGCACATCCGGGTGCAGCTTGGTCTGTCCCCGGACGTGGGCTTCATAGATGATGCTGTCGCGCCACGGCAGCCGCAGCCGTTTGTCGCTGCCCCAGTCGAAACCGGGGGCCACGCGCACGCTGGTGAGCAGGCCGTCCCGCTGGTCAACGGCGCGGCCGTACGGGTCCAGCAGCAGCGGCTGCCCGCCGTCGGCCTCGCCTTCGCTGCTGCCGACGTCGCTGGTGGGCACTGCCACCGGGAGCGACTGCTCCGCTGCCGCGGGCCGGAACCCGTACCGCGACCCGAAAGGAAGGTCCTCCACGATGCCGTGGTGCACACCATTGGTGACGTTGGGCAGCGCCTGGACGCGCCAGTCCCCGCCCGGGGCAATGTACGCAATTTCGAGGTTTTGCACGCCCGGGGCGAAGCAGGCCACGTTGGCCCGGCGCCCGGCCAGGTGCCGCAGGCCGCCTGAATCAGCGCGCGGAACGCTGACACCGAGTGGAGCTGCCGTGGAGGCGTCCATGGTGGAGTCGGTGTCAAAGAGCGGCATGACCATCACCTAAATAGTAGCCGCCACCAGCTTGTCACCTGCGCGGACACTGCGGCCTGCCGCAACCTGGGTGCGTCAGTCCTTGCCTACTTGGCGGCCCGCTGCCGTGACACCTCGTACAGCGAGATGCCTACCGCCATGGATGCGTTCAGGGACTCCATCGCGGAATCGATGGGGATGGACACGATCTGGTCGCAGTTTTCCCGGACCAGCCGGCTCAGTCCCTTGCCTTCGGAACCCACAACAATGCAGACCGGCTCTGTAGCGAGGGTCAGGTCCGGCAGCGAGACGTCGCCGTCACCGTCCAGGCCCAGGACAAAGATGCCCATGTTCTTGAACTGCTTGAGTGCGCTGTTGAGGTTGGAGGCGCGTGCCACGGGTACGCGGACCGCCGCGCCGGCACTCGTCTTCCAGGCCGAGGCGGTGACGCCCACGGAGCGGCGTTCCGGCACCACGACGCCGTGGCCGCTGAAGGCGGACACGGACCGGATGATGGCGCCCAGGTTCCGCGGATCGGTGATGCCGTCCAGGGCGACGAACAGCGGCGCGTTGCCGATGTGCCCCTTCTTCCACTTGTCCACGGTTTCTTCGGCCAGCTCGTAGGCATCCGCGTAATCGTACGGCGGGATCTGCAGGACCAGGCCCTGGTGGACGGCGTCGTCGGTCATCCGGTCCAGTTCGGGCTTGCCGGTTTCCAGCAGCGGGATGCCGCGCTCGGCCGCCAGCTTCAGGGATTCCTTGACCCGGTCGTCCATCTCGATGCGGATGGCGACATGGAGAGCTTTGGCGGGGATCCCGGCGCGGAGGGCTTCGACCACGGAGTTGCGGCCGGTGACCACTTCTTCTGTTGCCCGTCCCTTGGGGCCGGACTTGCCTGCCCCGGCGCTGCGGGCGCCGGCGTTGCGCTTCGCGGCGGACCGCTCTGCGAGCTGCTTTGCTTTGTGCGCCTTGTGGTAAACGCGGTCCTCTGCCTTGGGCGTGGGTCCCTTGCCCTCAAGGGCCTTGCGGCCGTGGCCGCCGGTTCCGACGGTTGGGCCCTTCTTCGCTTTAACCGACCGGCGACCATTGTTGGCCATGATGTTCCACCCTTGATTGTGTTGACTGAATCTGCGTACCAGTCTACTAACCGGCAAAAAATCGGCGGACCGGGAGGTTCCCGGCGCACGGCCCTTGACGGGTCCGGCGCGACGGCTAGTCCCGCTTCAGGCTCCAGGTGGCGCCGTCCGGGCCGTCCTCCACCAGGACCCCGGCCTGGTTCAGGGTGTCCCGGATGGCATCGGACGCGGCCCAGTCCTTGCTGGCACGGGCGGTGGCGCGGGCCGCCAGCTGCGCTTCGACCAGGACAGCCAGCGCCTCCGATTCACGGGTGCTGGCGGCTTCCGAGCCCGCGACGGCGTTGAGGCCAAGCACTTCCGTCATGAGGATCACCAGGGACATGGCGAGCCGGGCAGCATCGTCGTCGCCGTCAGCGAGGGCTGTGTTGCCCGCCCGGACAGTCTCGTGGAGAGCGGCCAGGGCACGGGGCACGTTCAGGTCGTCATCCATGGCCTCGGAGAACGCCGCCAAGGTATCCGGAGAGGAGCCGTAGCGCCCGGAGACAAAGCCGAAGTCTGTTCCAAACCGGGCGGCGGCTTTGGCCAGGAACCCGTCGATGCGTTCGACGGCGGCCGTGGCCTCCCGGAGCGACGTGGGCCGGTAGTCCAGCACGGAGCGGTAGTGGGCCTGGCCGAGGTAGTAGCGCACCACCCGGGGCGTTGCCAGTTCCAGCATTTCCGCCGGGCTGATGGTGTTCCCGATGGACTTGGACATCTTTTCGCCCTCGTAAGTCACCATGCCGTTGTGCATCCAGAAGCTGGCGAAGGGGTGTCCTGCCGCCTGCGACTGCGCCATTTCGTTCTCGTGGTGCGGGAACCGGAGGTCCAGCCCGCCGCCGTGGAAGTCGAACTCGGTGCCCAGGTACTTGGTGACCATTGCCGAGCATTCCAGATGCCAGCCCGGCCGGCCCGCACCCCAGGGCGAAGCCCAGCTGGCGGTGGCGGGTTCGCCTGCCTTGGAGCCCTTCCAGAGGGCGAAGTCGCGCGGGTCCTTCTTCCCCCGCGGGTCAGCGTCGGCTGCGGCCTGCATGTCGTCAATGTTCTGCCGGGTCAGGCTGCCGTACTTGCTCCAGGAGCGGACATCGAAGTACACGTCGCCGGAACCGTCCAGTGCAGGATAGGCGTGGCCGCGGTCGATGAGCTGCTGGATCAGGGCATGCATCTCCGGGATGTGGCCGGTGGCACGGGGTTCGTAGGTGGGCCGGGAGACCCCGAGGGTGTCGTAGGCCTTGAGGAATTCCTGCTCGTAGCGGTAAGCGAGGGCCCACCATTCCTCCTGCGGCACTTCCCCCGGTTCCGGCCTGAAATCCGCGGCAAAGGACGCCTCGGACTTGGCCAGGATCTTGTCATCGATGTCCGTGACGTTGCGGACCACGGTGACCCTGTATCCGCGGTAGGCCAGCCAGCGGGTCAGCTGGTCAAAGGCAATCGCCGACCGGATGTGGCCCACGTGGGGCATGCCCTGGACGGTTGCCCCGCAGTAGTACAGGCTCGCTTTTCCTTCGACGAGGGGGACGAAGTCGCGTACTTCGGCGGAGGCAGTGTCATAGAAGCGCAGGGTCACCGCTCCAGATTAGCCGATGCCGGTGGAGGGCCGCGGGTAAACCAGGGCGGTGGCGACGGCGGAGATCCCCTCGCCGCGCCCGGTGAATCCCAAGCCGTCGCTGGTGGTGGCGGTGACGCTCACCGGAGCGTCGGCGGCGTCGCTGAGGACCTGCTGTGCTTCCTCGCGCCGCGGCCCGAATTTCGGCCGGGTGGCCACGAACTGGACCGCGATGTTGCCGATCTCGAAACCGGCTGCCCGGACAATACGTGCAGCTTCAGCCAGGAGCGTCACCCCTGATGCACCCGCGAACTCCGGCCGGTCCGTGCCGAAATGGGTGCCCAGGTCCCCGATGCCGGCGGCGGAAAACAGTGCATCGGCGGCGGCGTGGGCCACGGGGTCCCCGTCGGAGTGGCCTGCCAGGCCCCGCTCCCCCGGCCACAACAGCCCGCCCAGCCACAGCGGGCGCGGAGCATCAGCGGCGGCGTAGGCATGCACGTCCAGCCCGATGCCGGTGCGGGGTATCAGCATGTTCTGTTCAACCATTCCTAGCCTTCCACCCACCTGGCACCCAAGGGACCTTCAAGAAGGCCTTCGGCCAGGATCAGGTCAAGCGGGGTAGTGATCTTCAGGGACTGGCTGGAACCACGGACCACGTACACGGGCGTCCCGGCCATTTCCACCAGCATGGCGTCGTCGGTGACGGCCGCGGCCTGTCTCTCATCCAGTGAACCGGCTGCCTCATGGGCCCGCTGCAACGTCGCGAAGCGGAATCCTTGAGGTGTCTGCACGGCGCGGAGGTTTTCGCGCGCCGCGGTACCCGTAACGATCTCCGGCGCCAGCGCACCATCTCCGCCCGGGGCAGCCTCGACCGTCTTCACCGTGTCCACTACGGCGATGGCCGGGATCACCGCTTCAGCCCCGGCAGCCAGTGCGTCAACGACGCGGTGGAAGACGGAGTCCGGCGTCAGGGCGCGCGCAGCATCGTGGACCAGCACCGCTTCGGTGCCCTCCATCAGCGCTGCGAGGCCGGCCCGGACCGAATCGGCACGGGTGGCGCCGCCGTCCACGACGGTCAGCAACGGGCCGCCGTCGGCCAGCTCTTCCCGGAAGTCCTCGCACAGGCGGCGCAGGCCGTCGTCGCCGGCGGGCAGGGCTATGCACACCTGGCTGGCGATTCCGGACGCGACAATGCCCCGCAGGGCATGCATCAGGATGGGTTCTCCACCCAGCGGCACGGCGGCTTTGGGCATACCGTAACCAAGGCGCTGCCCCGAGCCTGCGGCCACCAGGATCACCGCGGTGACCAGTCGCTTAGCTGTTTCGCTCATGCGGACTAGCCTACGTCCCGCCGGGCCGCCGTGCCCGGCAGGGCCGCGCCGGATCGCGGAGGCGCAAGCTGCTGCAGCATCCAGGCAAAAAGAAACCCCGGCGGCACTTGCGTGCCGCCGGGGCTTAATTCTTAGGAAGCCAGGACCTCGTCGAGAACGCTTGCCGCCTTCTCTTCGTCGGTCTTCTCAGCCAGCGCCAGTTCTGAAATCAGAATCTGCCGGGCCTTGGCCAGCATTCGCTTCTCGCCTGCGGAAAGGCCCCGGTCGTGATCGCGGCGCCACAGGTCGCGGACGACCTCTGCTACCTTGATGACGTCACCGGAAGCAAGCTTCTCCAGATTTGCCTTGTACCTGCGTGACCAGTTGGTGGGCTCTTCGGTGAACTCGGCGCGAAGCACATCAAACACGTGCTCCAGGCCATCCTTGCCCACTACGTCCCGGACCCCAACAAGGTCAACGTTTTCTGCTGGAACTTCAATGGTCAGATCACCCTGAGCCACCTTGAGCTTGAGATACATTTTCTCTTCGCCCTTGATGGTGCGCATCTTGATTTCTTCAATCTTCGCAGCACCGTGGTGAGGGTAAACTACTGTCTCGCCGACCTCAAATACCATGTGGACATTTCCCCTTTCCCGCAGACCAGTTTATCACGATGTAGGCATATGACCGGCCGCCGGAGAGGCCCGGAACCGCGAAAATACGCGGAAAATAGGCCAAATCGACCCCCTTGGACCCCTTGACGGATGCGGATAATAGTGCATCCCCCGGGTGCTGCCAAGGCCGATGTGACGGGTCCGAATCCTCGTTTCGGGGGCTTTGCGGATAGGCTATGGCTGAAAAAAAGTTTCAAGACTTCTCGAGGAGTACGTGACGTGCGTTCCACTGCGATGAACCGGGCCCAGCGCGGCAAACTGGCACTGACGGCTGCCGCACTTGGCATCGGGCTGCTGACGTCCGGCTGCGGGTACATCAATTCCCAGCAGACGAGTGAGCAGTACCAGGCCTCCGATGGCATCGTCGCCGACCTCGGGCCGCTGAAGCTCAGCAACATCCTCATCGTTTCCTCGGGCGAGGACCAGCCGGGCCGGGTTATCGGCGCCGTCTACAACTCCTCGTCCCAGGACGTCACGCTCACCATGAGCGGCGCAGAAGGCGCGCAGACCGAAGTTCCGGTCAAGGCCAACTCCTACGTCCTGCTGAATGACACCTCGGATGAAGCCATCCTGAGCACCAGTGGCGGCCGCCCCGGTTCGCTGGTTGACGTCAAGGTCTCCGAAGACGGCACCAACGTCAGCAACACCGTCAAGGTCCCGGTTGTGGATGCCACGCTGCCGGAGTACAAGGAATACCTGCCCGCCGGAAGCACGCCGTCGCCCAGCACCTCGGCCACGCCGTCGCCGTCGGCCTCGGAGTCCGAAGGCGGCGCCGGCCACTAAGGCGGGCCCCGCGAACGCTGCACGGGATACGGGAAAGGGAGGAGCCGGACGGCTCCTCCCTTTCCCGTATCCCGGCCCGCACCTTCAGGGCGGTTAGCGGATTACGGTTCGAACTTGTAGCCCAGGCCGCGGACGGTCACCAGGTACCGGGGGGCGGACGGATCAGGCTCGATCTTGCCGCGGAGCCGCTTCACATGGACGTCGAGTGTCTTGGTGTCCCCCACGTAGTCGGACCCCCACACCCGGTCGATCAACTGGCCGCGCGTAAGTACCCTGCCGGAGTTGCGCAGCAGCATCTCCAGGAGCTCGAATTCCTTCAGGGGCAGCAGCACCTGTTCGCCGCCAACGCTCACCACATGCCGCTCAACGTCCATCCGCACCGGGCCGGCCTGCACGGTGGAGGAAACGAGTTCCTCCGGTTCGCCCTGGCGACGGAGCACTGCCCGGACCCGGGCCACCAGCTCGCGGGAGGAATAAGGCTTGGTCACGTAATCGTCCGCACCCAGCTCCAGGCCGACGACCTTGTCGATTTCCGAGTCCTTGGCGGTCAGCATGATCACCGGAACACTGGAGCGCTGCCGCAGCTGTCGGCACACCTCTGTTCCGGACAGCCCGGGCAGCTGCAGGTCCAGCAGCACCAGGTCGGCGCCGTTCCGGTCGAATTCGGTGATGGCCTCCAGGCCGTTGTCCACGACCTCCACCTCGAATCCTTCCTTGCCCAGTAGGTAGGACAGTGGATCGCTGAACGATTCCTCATCCTCGACAATCAAAATCCTGCTCAAGCGCTGGCTCCTCGTTCTTTTGCGCCGGCGGCGCGCGGTACCTGGGTGACTGTTGGCTGTTCGGGGCGTTGCGCTGCCGCTTCGTGCACGTGGACGGCCGGCTGCGGAAGGTCCTCGCCGCCGTCGTGCCCCTCCATTTCGGGGAGGCGGAGCGTGAAGGTGGAGCCCTGGCCCGGCTGGGACCAGAGGGTCACCTCGCCGCCGTGGTTCGAGGCGACATGCTTGACGATGCTCAGGCCCAGGCCGGTGCCGCCGGTGTGGCGGGACCGGGCCGCGTCCACCCGGTAGAAGCGTTCGAAGACGCGTTCCTGGTCCTCGGCGCTGAGGCCCTCGCCCTGGTCGGTCACGGAGATGGAGATTAGCCCTTCCTTGGACCGGACGCCAATGCCCACCCGGGTGTTCGCGGGTGAGTAGCGGATGGCGTTGTCGATCAGGTTGCGCAACGCGGTGACCAGCAGGTCCTGGTCCCCGAAGACCTTCGCCTCGGTCCGGCCGCCCACCACGATGCTGATGTTCTTGCTCTCCGCCGGCAGTTGGGACCGGTCCACGGCCTCGGCGATGACGGCGTTTACATCCACCGGTCCGCCCTGCTGCGTGACGCTGGCTCCCTGCAGCCGGGACAGCTCGATGATGTCCTGCACCAGTGCCGCGAGCCGGCCGGATTCCTTGTGCATGCGCTTGGCGAAGCGGCGGACGGCCAGTTCGTCGTCGGCAGAGGATTCCAAGGCCTCGGCCAGCAGGGAGATCGCGCCCACAGGCGTTTTCAGTTCATGCGAGACGTTGGCGACGAAATCGTTGCGGATCTCCTCGGTACGCGTGATTTCGGTCCGGTCGTCTGCTAGCAGGAGGATATATTCCTCACCGAGCATCGCCGCCCTGACCTGCACAATGATGGTTCCCTGCCCGAGCGGACCCCGCGGCAGCTCCAGCTGCTTCTCCAGGATGACGCCGTCCCGGCGGACCCCGGCGGTCATGTCCAGCAGTTCCCTGTGCACGACCGTATGGCCGCGGACCAGCCCATAGGCGTAGGCGGCAGGGCTCGCGCGGACTACACCGTCCACGGCGTCCACCACCACAAAGGCCCGTCCGACGACGGCCAGTACCTCCGCTGCCCCGGCCGGCAGGGCGGGCTCCTCTGCGTCCATGTCCAGCAGCCGGCGCTGCTTCTCGCTGACCCGGAAAGCGAGCACGCCGAACGTGCCGAGCGCCAAGCCGACGAGGCCTGCGACGAGGCCGATGAACATAGGATCCACACGTCCACCTTATGCTCTTACCGAGGGCTATCCGGCGCGTCCGGACCCCCTGCGCCTACGGTTCAACTAACGTTCACCTTCAAGGGCATAACCGTTCACCGGGTAGTGGCACAGTAAAGAGTTGGAGTGCCGAATGGCGACACAATTCCTGCTGCCCTGAGGCGGGCACGCTGGAATTCCAAGGAAAGGACGCCTACGTGCGTAAGGTTTTTCAGGAAGAGCTCACCCACGTGGGCGAGCAGCTGGTGGAGATCTCCCGGCTGGTCAGCGAAGCGATGGAGAAGGCCACCACCTCCTTCGAAGTGGCGGACGTGGACCTGGCCCAGGACGTTATTGCCGCTGATGCGCGCATCGACTTCCTGCAGAACAGTCTGGACGAGCGGGCCATCGACATCCTTGCCCTGCAGGGTCCCGTTGCCAGCGACCTCCGAATGATCGTGGGCTCCCTGCGGATGAGCGCCTCGCTGGAGCGGATGGGTGACCTTGCCCGGCATATCGCGCAGCTGGCCCGCCTCCGGTTCCCGTCGACAGTGATTCCGGCGTCCATGACGGCAACGTTCAAGGAAATGGCCGAACTGGACAAGCAGATCGCGCGCAAGCTGACCGTCCTGCTGGAGACGCGCGACCTTGAGGTCGCCCGCGACATCCTGAAGGCGAACACCGCCATCAACGACCTGCACCTCAGCGTCTTCAAGGCCATCGCCGCCCCTGAGTGGACCGAGTCGCCGGCCACCACCGTGGACGTTGCGCTGGCCAGCCGCTACTTTGAACGGTTCGCGGACCACGGTGTCTCCGTTGCGCAGAAGGTCACCTACCTGGTCACCGGCGCCTGGCACCCGGGCGGCACCGAGCACAGCTAACCGGTCGGAGTTTTTGTCCATGTATGCAGGCCTCAGAGGCTTGGAACCCTGCATATGTGGACAAAAACTCCCAGGGAATTGCGACGGCGGGCTGGTCACCTGAGGTGACCAGCCCGCCGCCGTGCGTTCTACTGCTTTATTTCTTGCCCTGGTTGGCGACCGCCAGGATGGCCTGCTCGGCAGCTTCGGGGTCGAGGTAGGTGCCGCCCGGCTTCACGGGCTGGAAGTCCTCGTCGAGGTCGTACACCAGCGGGATGCCGGTGGGGATGTTGAGCCCGGCAATAGCTTCGTCGCTGATGCCGTCCAGGTGCTTGACGAGTGCGCGCAGGGAGTTGCCGTGGGCGGTGACCAGCACGGTCTTGCCGGCCTTCAGGTCTTCCTTGATGTCGGATTCCCAGTAGGGCAGCAGGCGGACGAGGACGTCCTTGAGGCATTCGGTGCGCGGGAGGGCGTCGCCGAGGTCCGCGTAGCGCGGGTCATGGGCCTGGGAGAACTCGGAGTTGTCATCCAGGGGCGGCGGCGGGGTGTCGTAGGAACGGCGCCATTCCATGAACTGTTCCTCGCCGTATTCGGCCAGGGTCTGAGCCTTGTCCTTGCCCTGGAGTGCGCCGTAGTGGCGTTCGTTGAGGCGCCAGTCGCGCTTGACCGGGATCCAGCCGCGGTCGGCCTTGTCCAGGGCGATGTTGGCCGTGTTGATGGCCCGCTTCAGCAGGGAGGTGTAGAGCACGTCCGGGAGGACGTTGTTCTCCACCAGGAGCTCACCGCCCCGCGCTGCTTCCTCGCGGCCCTGGTCGTTCAGGTCGACGTCCACCCAGCCGGTGAACAAGTTCTTGGCGTTCCATTCGCTGTGGCCGTGGCGCAGCAAAATCAGCTTGTAAGTCATGATTTTCATCCTAGCCGAGCGCTGTCGCCACCCGCCGAGCATTACAAGGCGGCCGCCGGCAGGGCCGCGTCCGCAGGGATAAGGTTGTGCGGTGGTGCAAAAGGCTGAGCGGGTGAACGCCCCGCAGTTGTCCGGCAGGAACGCTTCCGGCAGGCAGGGCAGGCCGGTAGGCAACGTGACCCGCGGGACCACCAACCCCAACCGCATGCGCCGCGTGGACCGCTGGCTGGCCGGGCCGCAGGCCTGGCGGCTGCGCGCCGCAGCTGACCCGCTTGTAGTGGACCTGGGCTATGGGGCCACGCCCGCCACCGCCGTCGAACTCTATGAACGGCTGGCCTCTGTCCGCCCGGACGTTCGGGTCTGCGGGATAGAGATTGAGCCGGAACGGGTGCGGGCAGCGCTGCCGCTGCAGCGGCCCGGGCTGAGCTTCCATGTGGGCGGGTTCGAGCTTCCGGTTCCCGGGCGCCCGGTTGTGGTGCGCGCATTCAACGTGCTCCGGCAGTATGAGGAAGCCGACGTGGCGGGTATCTGGCGCCTGGTGCAGGACCGCCTGGCCCCGGGCGGGCTGTTCATCGACGGAACGTGCGACGAGATCGGGCGGCGGGTGGCATGGGTGGCCCTGGGTACGGAACGGCCCCTCTCGCTGAGTGTGTCCATGCGGTTCGGCAGCTTTGACCTGCCGTCCGAGGTGGCCGAGCGGCTGCCGAAAGCTCTCATCCACCGCAACGTACCGGGCGAGCCGGTCTACCTCTTTATGCAGGCGATGGACCGCGCCTGGCTGGAAGCGGCGCCCCTGGCGTCCTTTGGAAACCGTCAGCGCTGGCAGGGCATGTGCCGTGCGCTGCGGGACGCCGGGTGGCCGGTGCAGGACGGGCCGTCCCGGTGGCGGCTCGGCGAACTGACGGTGGACTGGGCGGTGGTGGCGCCGCTGTCCTAGGCCGGCGCTTCAGCGAGGGGACGACGGCGGGGCCCCACGGCGGCGTTGACGCCGAGGGACGGCGGGGTCACCAGGGGCCGTACGGACCCATGTTGCGGCTGCCGCCGCGGCCGGCATCCTTGACGGCGGGCCGCACGTCGGCCAGGTACACGGAGGCGGCGACCACCGCCGCGAGCCCAAAGAGGCCCAGCGTGCCGAAGAAGCCCCCGCCGCTGCTGAACAGGGAGATGACGCCGACCAGCGCGGCGCCGCCGGTCAGGGACAGCCAGAACGTCTTGGTGCGCTTGCCGGTGGCCTCGAAGGCGTTGGCGCGGTGCCGGGCGCAGTCTGCGACCGCCCACAGCTCAAGGCCGAGTGCCACCAGGGCAAGGATAAAGAACACTGCCTGTTCAACAGGCCGAATGATTAGTTCACCGTCCACAGACCAAGCCTAGCCTCCCAGCGTGTCCAATGCCTGCTCCAGGTCCGACCACAGGTCTTCGGCGTTCTCAATTCCGACGCTCAGCCTTACCAGGTTCTCCGGAACGCTTTCAGGTTCAGCCACGTGCCGGCGGCGGCGCTCGATCAGGGATTCAACCCCGCCGAGTGAGGTGGCGGGCAGCCACAGCTGCAGCGCTTTGACCAGCTTGTCAGCGGCGTCGGCCCCGTTGAGCCCGCCTGCCGGCGCCACCTGGATGCAGATGATCGACCCGAAGCCCTTCATCTGGGCTTTGGCGCGGTGGTGCCCGGGGTCAGCGGGGAGTCCGGGGAACCGGACCGATTCGACCGCAGGATGCCGGCTGAGCCGTTCCGCCAGGACCATCGCCGTTTGCTGGGACCGTTCCACCCGGAGCGCGAGCGTTCGCAGCCCCCGCAGGGCGAGCCAGGCTTCGAAGGGGCCGGCGATGCCGCCGTGGATTGTCCGGTTATGCAGCAGGGCCGATCGGATGTCCGGGTTGGACGTCACCAGCGCGCCGAGGACGACGTCGGAGTGGCCGGCAAGGTATTTGGTCACCGAGTGAAGGACGACGTCGGAGCCCAGGGCCAGCGGCTGCTGCACCAGGGGGGTGGAAAAGGTGTTGTCCGTAACCACGATGGCGCCGGCCTCATGGGCGGCCGCTGCCAGCGCCGGAACGTCGGCGATGCCGAGCATGGGGTTGGTGGGGCTTTCCAGCCAGAGCATGGACGCGGCACGTGCAGCCCCGGCCGGGCGCAGGGCTGCCTTCACCGCGTCCGTGTCCGCAATGTCCACGGTGCGGAGTTCAACGAATTCCTTTTGCGCCAGTTCCGTGGCCATGACCAGGGTTCCCGAGTAGCTGTGGGTCGGCATCACCAGCACTCCGCCGGCCGGTATCAGTGACAGGGCCGAGCTGACCGCGGCGAGGCCTGACGCGTAAAGCAGGCCGGGAAGTTCGGCGCCCTCCAGCTGGGCAAGGGCCTCTTCGAACGGGTCCCAGGTGGGGTTGGAGTACCGCCCGTAGCCGCGGTCACCGGTATCGAGGGCACCGGTGCCAAAGTAGGTGGAGGAGAGGACCAGCGGCGGGTTGACCGGCTGGTCCCGTTCCCGGGGCGGCCGCCCGGCGGCGACCACCACTGTTTCTGCTGACAGGGCGGCGGCCTGCTGTTCGGAAAGACTCATGGTGAAAAGCGTACTGGTGTTGCCGGCGCAGTCTGCCTCACGCCGCCGGGTCCGGATTCCTGTCCACATGGCCCTTGCCGTAATGGGTGAATGGCTGTAAGGATCGGTAGGCTTGGATGGTGAACACACAAGGGTCCGGGCTTTTCATCGCGTTCGAAGGCGGTGACGGTGCCGGCAAATCCACCCAGGCGGCCCGGCTCGCGGAAGCCCTTGAGTCCCGGGGGCTGACCGTGCTCCGCACCCGCGAACCGGGCGGAACCCCGATCGGCGAGAAACTCCGGTCCTTGGTCCTGGAACACGGCCACGGCCACATCGATGCGCACACAGAGGCCCTGATCTTCGCCGCGTCCCGGGCGGCGCACGCCACCCAGGTGATCCGGCCGGCGCTGGAGCGCGGCGCGATAGTCCTGACGGACCGCTACATCGACTCCTCCGTCGCCTACCAGGGAGCCGGACGGGACCTGGGCAAGGACGCCGTCCGCTCGCTGAATGAATGGGCAACCTCCGGCCTGCAGCCCGACCTCACGGTCCTGCTGGACGTGGACCCGGAGGTGGGCCGGCAACGCCGCACCGCCGGTGATGCCGCCGAGGACCGGTTGGAAGCGGAGGCGGACGACTTCCACGGACGGATCCGGGATGCGTTCCTGGAGCTGGCTGCCAGCCGGCCCGGCTCCTACCTGGTGTTGCCTGCAGGATCGCCGGTGGACCAGCTGGCAGCGGAAATCCTCGACCGGGTGGACAACCTGCTGGCCAGCCGGGGGCTTGCCTCCGCAGGCGCCGCTTCGCCCTATGGCGTGCACGGCGGCGGTACCCCATGACCGTGTGGGATGACCTGCAGGGCCAGCCCGCCGTCGTCGAGCAACTGCGCCAGGCATCCAGCGGTGAAGGCCTCACGCACGCCTGGCTGTTTACCGGCCCGCCTGGTTCCGGACGTTCGAACGCTGCGAAGGCGTTCGCTGCGGCGCTGAATTGTGACCAGGAGGACGTGGGCCAGCGCGGCTGCGGCCGCTGCCCCGCCTGCTTGACCATCCTGGGTGAGACCCATTCCGACGTCACGTTCGTCCGGACGGAAAAGGTCACCATCACCATCGACGAGGCGCGCGAACTGGTGGCGACTGCCGGGAACCGGCCGTCGTCTGGCCGCTGGCGGATCATCGTGGTCGAGGACGCGGACCGGATGGCGGAGCGCACCACCAACGTGCTGCTCAAGGCCATCGAGGAACCAACCCCCCGCACCGTATGGATGCTGTGTGCGCCCTCCCCGGCGGACGTGCTGGTCACGATCCGCTCGCGCTGCCGCAGCGTGGCGCTGCGGCTGCCGCCCGCTGCGGACGTTGCGGCCCTCCTGGTGAAGCGCGACGGCGTTGACCCCGCCCTCGCGGAACGGGCAGCACGGGCAGCGCAAAGCCATGTCGGGATTGCCCGCCGCCTCGCCAGGGACGCCGCCGCACGGGAGCGCCGGCTCGAGACGGTGAGGTTCCCGCTCGGACTCCGGGGCGTCACCGCGGCGGTGATGATGGCCGACAAGCTCGTTAAGATTGCCACCGCGGAGGCCGCGAGCTCCAACGAGGAACGGGATGCGGCCGAGAAAGCGGCGCTGCTCGCGACCCTTGGTGCGCCCGAGTCCGGGACGCTCCCACCGGCCATGCGCAGCCAGCTGAAGCAGCTGGAGGATGACCAGAAGCGCCGGGCGAAGCGGTCCATCACGGATTCGCTGGACCGTACCTTGACCGATCTTCTGTCCTTCTACCGGGATGTGCTGATTATCCAGCTTGGGAATGCTGTTGAGCTGGTAAACGTTGAGTTGAGGACTGAATTGGAGGAGTTCGCCGGCCGTTCAACTCCAGAAACCACGCTCGCCCGGATGGACGCCATCAACAAAGCCCGCGAACGCATCACCACCACCAACGTTGCCCCGCTGTTGACTATTGAGTCCATGGCAGCCAGCCTGATCTAGCCTTCCAAGGAGACCCGATGACTGCCCGCCCCCTGCCTGTACGCCGCCGATCCGTGGCGGCCGCGGTCCGTGCCGCCGGCGCCCTGGTGGTGGCCATGGCCCTGGCCTCGTGCAGCCTCCTCAACGGCGGAGACCGCACCCAGGAGACGGCCACCGCCAAGGCTGATCCGTCGATCGTAGCCTCCGCGCCCTCGGGCCTGGAGCGGTTCTACTCCCAGGAAGTGGTGTGGGAGCCCTGTGAGAACGAGTTCCAGTGCGCCAAGGTGACGGTGCCCATGGACTACGCGGATCCGGACGGCGAAACTATCCAGATTGCCGCGCTGCGTGCTTCCAGCACAGGTAAGAAGAGCGGGACCCTCCTGGTCAATCCGGGCGGCCCCGGGGCATCGGGCTACGACTTCGTCAAGGACGCGGCCCTCACGCACTTTTCCCAGTCCGTCCGCGATGCCTACGATCTTGTGGGTTTCGACCCCCGCGGCGTGAAGCGGTCCGCCCCGGTCACATGCTTGTCCGACGCCGAGCGGGACGCGGCGCGGGCGAAGGTCTACGACCTTGAAACCGATGCAGGCCTGGCCGCCGCGCGTGCAGACAACAAGGCGATCGCAGACCAGTGCGTTGAGAAGACGGGAAAGGTCCTGGCGCATATTGACACCCAAAGCGCTGCCAAGGACCTCGACATCCTCCGCGCCGTGGTCAACGACACCAAGCTGAACTACCTGGGCTACTCCTACGGGACCTTCCTGGGTTCGACATACGCTTCCCTCTTCCCGGAGAACGTGGGCCGCATGGTGCTGGACGGGGCACTTGACCCGTCCATCAGCAACGAGGAACTGACCAGCGGGCAGGCCCGGGCCTTCGAAAAGGCCATCCGGGCCTACGTGGCCAGCTGCCAGGCCCAGGACAACTGCCCGCTCAGCGGCGACGTCGACTCCGGCGTGCAGCAGATCCGCGACCTCATCGCCGCCGTGGAGCAGACGCCCCGCACTGCGAAGGACGGCCGGGTGGTCAACGCCACGATGTTCGTCAGCGGGCTGATCACGCCGCTGTATAACGACCAGAGCTGGCCGGCACTGACGCAGGCGCTGGACGCCGCGATGACGGGTGATGTCAGCCTGATGCTGCGCTTGTCAGACCTTGGTGCCGACCGGTCGTCCAACGGCTCCTACACGTCGAACTCGACCTTTGCGTTCAACGCGATCAACTGCCTGGACTACCCCATGGAGGCCGACCCGGCGGCCATGCGGGCCGAGCAGCAGCGCCTGATGCAGGAATCGCCCACGCTGGGATACTTCTTCGCCTACGGCGGCACCAACTGCGCTGACTGGCCCTACAAGAACGTCCGCACCCCAGCGCCCGTGGAGTACACCGGCGACTCCCCCATCGTGGTTATCGGCACCACGGGTGACCCCGCCACCCCGGTGGAATGGGCTTCGTCGCTGCGGAAGCAGCTGGGGAACGCTGCCCTGCTGACCTGGGAGGGTGAGGGGCACACAGCCTACGGCCGCTCCAACAGCTGCCTCGAGGACCCAGTGGACAGGTACCTGGTGGACGGGACCCTGCCGGCGGACAACACCGTTTGCTGAACAGGTGAACTGCCGCCGTACGCTCATTTTGACCCGGGCGGCGGGACTCTATTACAGTTGACTCTTGCATGAAGGGACCGGTTCCGCCGGGTATTTCATGCGGTGCTTCCTTAGCTCAGTCGGTAGAGCGTTTCACTCGTAATGAAAAGGTCATCAGTTCGATTCTGATAGGAAGCTCGGGATAAACCCCGGACAGCCCCTGGATTTAGGGGTTTCCGGGGTTTTTCGCTGGTTAAGCGGCAGATATCCTCCGAGAATCCCCGGATGATAGTGCTGGCGGGAAACTTACTTACGTGTGCCCCAGCCGCTGCCGGCCCCACCTTTCCAGAGTGAGCCGTAGACTCGGTCCATGAGCACGGGGTTTTGGGGGACGATGACGACGAAACCGGCACCTGACTGGATGAAGGCCCAGTCACAGGATCTTTCCATTCTGGCCCTCGTCCTGGTGGCGGTCGGCCCGGGACTGGCCGCATACATTGCGGCGAGGCCAAGATCGGGTACTGGGCGGCCTTCGTGATCTTTGTGATTCTTCAGGCAGCGGCTCTCGCTCTTGTCCGCCGTGACTACAGAAGCAAACGTGCAGTGGGCAATCCGGGAACTCCCGGGCGCGGCCCCGGACGGATAACCCGGTAGCGTTGCGGGACCATACTGCTGAGGGCACTGAGCTCGTTGAGGTGCTCCAGGGTTTCGGGACGGGCTTGATACCCGGGGTCTCGAATCACCAGGGTGGACGACAATAGCCGGCAGCGTCCTCATTGCAGAGCGTAGGCCGGCCGCCCCGGGCATCAGTTGAGCCGCCTTGCGGAGACCGGGCTGCCCGCCTGCCTATGATGGCGGACATGGATGAGCAGGCGCTGGCGGACATCGCGAACGGGCTCTATGCAGCGCCCCTTGAGGACTTCATTGCCTTGCGCGCTGCCGCGGTCAAGGAGGCCGCCGGGCAGGACAAAGCGCTGGCCGCCGCCGTCAAGGCCCTTCCCAAACCTTCCGTAGCGGCCTGGGCCGTCAACATGCTGGCCATTCACGAACCGGAAGTCCTTGCCGGGCTTGCTGACCTTGGGGGCCGGATGCGCGAGGCGCAGGCATCGCTTGACGCCAGGGCCCTCCGCGAGCTGGGACGGGAGCGGCGCACCGAACTGGCGGCCGCCGTCGACACCGCAAGGTCCGTTGTGGAGGAACAGGGCCGGCCCATCAGCGACAACATCGCCGGTGATGTCGAGGAGACCCTCCGTGCCCTGACGGCGGATGAAGGCGCCGCGGCCGCGGTCCGCAGCGGCCGGCTCCTGAAGACGCTTTCGGCCGACGGCGTGAGCGCTGCCGACCTCGAAGGCGCCGTCGCAGTCCCCGGAGCATTGCCCGCGCCAGCGCCTGCCTCCGCTCCCCCGGCCCGCCGTCCCGTGCTTGCACCGGTACCGGAGCCGGCACCGGAGAAAAAGCGGCGCACCACGCCGGAACGTGTCCCCCAGCCCAAGGCCACCAAGCCCCGGCTCGAGGCAGTCCGCCAGACTCCGCGGCCTTCCTCGCCGCCTGCGCTGGAGAAAGCCAAAGCAGCCCTCGCCGAAGCCCGGGAGGAAGAAGCCCGGACCAGCCGGCTGGCGCAGGAGCTGCAGGACCAGGCCGACGAAACCCAGTCGGAAATCGACGCCCTGATCACCGAAACGGCCGACCTCCGGAGCCGGCTGAAAGCCGCTGAGGAGCAGCTGGACCGGTCCCGGAAGAAGCTTGCCTCCACCAGCGCGGAAGCCAAGCAGGCGGCACGGGCGGCGGACAAAGCAGCCAGGACTGCCATGCTGGCGCAGGAGCGGGTCCTCCGGCTGGACAACTGAGAAACGCAGGCACACGGCTGCCGCAAATCCACAAGCCACCCGGAATCCGAAGGCCGATTGATTTGGCCCGCCCCGTTTGCCCACGATGGAGTTGTGGCAACGAAGGGCTCACGGCACCGGCTGGGGCTTGCGTTGTGCCTGCTGGGTCCCGCAGCCACGACCGGCGGATGCGCCTACGACTACCCTGAGCCGGTGCGCACGCCGTCAACCAGTCCTGTACAGACATCGGAGGCACCAGCATCGGATCAAGCATCTCCGGGGCCGTACAGCGATTCGCAGATCCTGGGACAGGAAGCAGGAAACTACGCCCGGCTGTACGAGCTCCTCAGGGCGGTACCGGGCCCGGTTATCCTCTTCGAAGTGGGGCCACTGGACGGGCCGGTCAGGGGCTTTGGAACGACGGCAAGGGTGCCGGAGGCAGGACGATACACCGTCACCGCAGCCTGCGTGGGCGCTTCCCAGGCCAGGATTTCCGTGGGCCAGGAACATCCGGGAGCCCCGTTCCGGCCCAGGGAGCTCAACCTCGATTGCACGGGCGCCACTTCAGAGCCCATCACACTGGAACAGGGCTACGTCTTCGCGCATTTGTCACTGCCTGCACCGGGCGATACCCCGTGGACCGGGGCAGTGGGCGGGGTCCGGATAACCAAATGAGGTGCCCCAAACTCCCCTGGGCCGCCGCCTTGGAGCAACACGCGCAGCCGGTTCCGGCAATTGTCAGACCCCGGTTGCAGACTGGATTTATGGAAAACCACAGCGTTCAGGAATTTCACGTCACGTACTTCGACGCCGACTGCGGCCGGTCCCGGTCCGAGGTTTTTGACACCATGGCGGAGGCACAGCGGTTCGCGAACCGGTACTGCCACGGAGAGGACAGCTGGGCTGTCATCGACGCCGTCACGGTCGAACCTGCCCGGGTCGCCGCCTGAGCCCGGTTCAGGCTTAAATGCACGGGACCCGCGCCGCCCGGTAGAACCGGGAAGCGCGGGTCCGTCTCGCCGCTGTGGCAGATGCCCGCTACAGGGCAGGCCGCTTACGCGAAGTCGGAAACCGCCGGGTCCGGACCAATGCGGCCTTCACCCTTTGCAGTGCGGTCCAGCGCGTTGATGGCTTCGACGTCTTCAGCGTCCAGGGTCACCTCCAGCGCTGCGAAGTTCTCGCGGATGCGGGACTCTGTGACCGACTTGGGGATAACCACGTTGCCGATGGCGAGGTGCCAGGCGATAACCACCTGCGCGGGGGTGGCGTTGTGCTTGGCGGCGATGGATGCAACGGTTGCGTCTTCGAGCAGCTCTCCGCCCTGCCCCAGCGGTGACCAGGCCTGGGTCAGGATGCCTTTCGCGGCACCGAACTCGCGCAGCTCGCGCTGGCTGAAGTAGGGGTGCAGTTCGATCTGGTGGATGGCCGGGACAACACCGGTTTCGTCGATCAGGCGCTGCAGGCCCTCAACCGTGAAGTTGGAAACGCCGATCGACTTCACCCGGCCGCGCTTCTGCAGCTCGATGAGCGCCTTCCAGGTGTCCACGTACTTGTCCTGCTTGGGCTGCATCCAGTGGATCAGGTAAAGGTCGAGCGTCTCCAGGCCCAGCCGGTCCATCGACTCTTCGAAGGCAGCCCGCGTGGACTCATACCCCTGGTCCGAGTTCCACAGCTTGGTGGTGATGAAGATCTGTTCCGGGGTGAGCCCGGAGCTTGCGATCGCGCGGCCAACGCCTGCCTCGTTGCCGTAGATCTTGGCGGTGTCGATGTGGCGGAAGCCCGCTTCAAACGCCTGGCGGACTACCTTCTCCGCCACTCCGTCCTCAACCTGCCACACGCCGTAGCCGAGCTGGGGAATCGTGTTTCCGTCATTGAATGTCAGAGTAGGTGAAAGAGTCATTCCTTCATCCTGCCAAATCCCCCTCACGCACAGCACCGGAAAGCCCCGGTGTCAGCCAGGCGCGTAACCCGGATTATTTAGTTCCCTGGCGGGAATAAATCAGGATGCTTCCCCGTGAAGGTGCCGTTCGGCGTCGGCCACCTGCTCGTACACGGCCTCGGCGCGGCGCCGCACCGACGCTGCACCCACCGGCACAGGCCCGACGGCGAGCCGCAGCATGGCGGCCGCTTCGGCTGTGGTGGCGAGCGAGTTACCTGCCTTGGACAGGGCCCGGTGCACTCCGGTGAGGCCTACCGGGATGTCCAGGCCTTCGCTGGGCGAGCGGCGCTGCGCCTCCACGCAGACAGCCCTGACCCTCTGCAGGAGGGCCGCAAGTTCGTTGGCGATATCCACCAGCTCGCCATACAGCTGGTCGTCCTCCACGCCCTCCAGCACCTGGTGGAAGCGGTCCAGCCCCCGCTGGAAGCGGTCATGGGCGCGGCGCCACAACCCCTTCCCCAGCTCCGCATCATCCTTGCGCCCCTGCCTGGCGGCGCTGAAAAAGCCCAAGCGCAACCTACAGGTACTGCCCGGGACCGTGGTCCGGATCGTCCCGCCGGCCGGTGGGCGCCGGGGCTCCAGGATGGGCAGCAGCAGGCGCGCGCTGCGGCTCACCGTTTTCGCCGATGACTACGCCCGGGGCGATCATGGTGCCCGGCGGGAGCTGGCGCAGCTGCATCTGCGCCGCTGCGTGCTCCCGGGCAGCGTGCTGGGCGGCAATGGCCGTCTGGATACCGTGGAACAGCCCCTCCAGCCAGCCCACCAGTTGCGCCTGCGCGATCCGGAGCTCGGCATCGGAGGGGGTGGCGTCGTCGGAGAAGGGAAGGCTGATCCGGCCCAGTTCCTCCACCAGCTCGGGGGCCAGGCCGTCTTCGAGCTCTTTGATGGAGCGTTCGTGGATCTCGGCAAGCCGGCCCCGCGCCGCGTCATCCAGCGGAGCGGACTTAACCTCTTCCAGGAGCTGCCGGATCATGGTACCGATCCGCATCACCTTGGCCGGTTCGTCCACCAGGTCCTGCAGGTTGCTGCCCTTCGGCCTGCCGTTGTCCGGCCGGACAGGCTGTGCCGGCACGGGCGCCTGGCTGTCGTCGATGGGGGTGCCTTCTACCGGGAGGTCCTCAGCTGCCTGAGTGTCGTTCGGATCGCTCATGCGTTCATACTCTCATGAGCGATCCGCCCGGGGTCCACTCGATGAACCGCCTGACACGCTTGTACGCTGCAGGCTCAATCAGCAGCACCGTCCTTGCGGATTGCTGTCCTGCCGGTCCGTCCGGTCCCGCCAGAATTCGCGTTCGGTCAGCGGCTCGCCGGCATGCCCGCACGCCCGGTGGTGTTCCAGGTACTTCGTATAGGCGTCGGCGCCGAGGACCCCGCCCAGGTACCGTGCGAAGCCCTTGAACCCGGTGGACAGTACGGCAAATCCGGTGCTCATCAGTGATGTCCTGCCCGTTCGAAGCGGAGCTCGGCGGGGACCTTCTCCCACTCGGCCAGCAGCTGCCGCTCGGAGGGCGTTGGGACCAGGCCGGAGGGGGCAAAGACCCGCGAGGGTCGGGCGGGATCCTCAGTGTCCGGGGTGGCGATGCCTGCCGAATGGTTGCGGAACGCCTTGACCGTGGCGAGCACCGCCGTCGCAATCACAATGATGCTCAGGACCACGAAGATCACCGACAGCCAGCCCTGGATGGCGGTGTTGCGCACCACGGCCTCCATGGCGGTCACGGTCTTGGCCGTGCCGAACTCGGTCTTGCCGTCCGCCAGTGCCTTGCTGAAGGCTGCGTTGTTGGCGAAGTAGCCCACGGCCGGGGTCGGCGAGAAGATCTTGTGGAAGCTCGCGGTAATGGTCACTACGGCCGCGAAGGCGAGCGGCAGCGCCACGATCCACAGGTACTTGAAGGTGCCGCGTTTGGCCACGATGGCCAGGCACACGGACAGGGCGATGGCCGCCAGCAGCTGGTTGGCGATGCCGAACAGCGGGAACAGCGTGTTGATGCCGCCCAGCGGGTCGGTCACACCCATCAGCAGCACCGCACCCCACGCGCCCACCATAATGGCCGTGCAGAGCCAGGCGCCCGGCCGCCACGAGTGTTCCTTGAACTTGGGGATGAAGTTGCCGATCGAGTCCTGCAGCATGAACCGGGCCACCCGGGTGCCGGCGTCCACTGCAGTCAGGATAAACAGGGCCTCGAACATGATGGCGAAGTGGTACCAGAACGCCATCATGGCCGTGCCGCCGATGAACTGCTGCATGATGTGGGCGAGACCCAGGGCCAGCGTGGGGGCGCCGCCCGTGCGGGACACAATGCTTTCCTCGCCCACGTTCCGTGCCGTCTCCGCCAGCAGGTCCGGGCTGATGTTCACGCCGGTCAGGCCCAGGCCGTTGACCCACGTCGCGGCGGTCTCCACGGTGCCGCCGGTCAGCGCCGCCGGGGCGTTCATGGCGAAGTAGAGGCCGCGGTCGATCGAGATCGCTGCGACCAGCGCCATGATGGCCACGAACGACTCCATCAGCATGCCGCCGTAGCCGATGAAACGGGTCTGGCGTTCCTTTTCCACCAGCTTCGGGGTTGTGCCCGAGGAGATCAAGGCGTGGAAACCGGACAGGGCGCCGCAGGCGATGGTGACGAACAGGAACGGGAACAGCGCACCCGGGAACACCGGCCCGTTCTCCCTGCTCGCGAACTCGCTGAAGGCCGGGACGGAGATCTCCGGGCGGACCGCGATGATGGCCACCGCGAGCATCACGATCACACCGATCTTCATGAACGTGGACAGGTAGTCACGCGGCGCCAGGAGCAGCCACACGGGCAGAATCGCCGCGATAAAGCCGTAGATGATGATGCCCCACGCGATGGTCACCCGGTCCAGCGTGAAGAGGTCCGCACCCCAGGAGGTTTCGGCCACGATGCCGCCGCCGATGATGGCCGCCATCAGCAGCACAAACCCGATCAGGGATACCTCCATGATTTTGCCCGGCCGCAGGTAGCGCAGGTACACGCCCATAAACAGGGCGATCGGGATGGTCATGCCCACCGAGAAGACACCCCACGGGCTTTCACCCAGGGCATTGACGACGACGAGCGCCAGGATGGCCACGATGATCACCATGATGAGCAACGTGGCGATGAGCGCGGCGGTGCCGCCCACGACGCCGAGCTCTTCGCGGGCCATCTGGCCCAGGGAACGTCCGCCGCGGCGCATGGAAAAGAACATCACCAGGTAGTCCTGCACCGCTCCGGCGAGCACCACACCGACAATGATCCAGATGGTCCCGGGCAGGTACCCCATCTGCGCGGCGAGGACCGGACCCACCAGCGGGCCGGCGCCCGCGATGGCAGCGAAGTGGTGCCCGAACAGCACGTTGCGGTCCGTCCGGACGTAGTCCTTGCCGTCTGCCTTGTATTCCGCGGGAGTGGCACGCCGGTCATCCGGCTTGGTGATGTACCGCTCGATCACCTTGGAGTAGAACCGGTACGCGATCAGGTAGGTGCACACCGAGGCGAACACGAACCAGATGGCGTTGACGGTCTCGCCGCGGATGATCGCGAGCATAAACCACGCAACGCCGCCGAGCAGGGCGATTCCGGCCCAGAGGGCGATCTTCCCCGGCGTCCACTTCCGCTCTTCGGCCTCGCGGACGCTTTCATCCACTGCGACAGGGGGAAGTGCCGGGTCTGTGGCGACAGCACCCTCCTTCCGGGGCGGACCATTCCGGTCAGCAGGTGTTGTGGCCATGTCTCCTCCTTGAGATGGATACAGATATCCCCTTACTAAGGCACCTTACCAACGGCGGATGCAGTTGTGGATGGGTTGCGCCGCCTGCCCCCGCAAGAGTGCGGCGAGCGGCAGCCAGAAGGCGCCGAATGACGGTGCTGCCTGCCACGGCTGCTACGCCCTACGCGGCCAGCCCGCGCCGCGACATGGGTAGCTCCGCCCGCGTGAACAGCCAAGCCAGCGCCGATGCCGTGAAGGGAACTGCCACCGCCAGGGCAAGCAGCTGCAGCCACGGAACCTCCACAGCGGTCCGCATGTCCGTGGATGCGGCGACGAGCACGGCCGGAACTGCACCGGCAATGGTCCCCAGTGCCGCACCGAGTCCCGAGGTGAGCAGCGACTGCGCTCCGGCGAGCGCCTTGCGCAACCGCGGCGACGCTCCAACCCCGGCGAGCGTGCCGTGGTCAGTCCGCGCGTCAGCGAGCGACAGGCCAGTGGTCACGCCGGCGGCGCTGAAGGTGATGAGCGCGCTGATGGCCACGATCGACCAGGTCATCCAGGCGTCACCCTTCGAGATGCCGGGCTCGACCCAGAAGCCGGCACCAGGCTGCTTGTAGGCTGCCGCGACGGCGGCCGCAGCTGCGTCGGCCTCGGCGGCAGTGGGATCCCGGTTCAGCTGGACCAGCAGTTCGGCAGGCTCCGGGCGCAAGTCCAGGCGTTCAGCAGTGGGCGGAGAGATGAAGCCGTATACGGGTACTGCCACCCTTGGCTCCACCGCCACCGCGGAAAGCGTGTCGCTGGTAACCGTTTCATGCGCCATGGAACCGTCCGACGCCGGGCTCCACTGGGTGCGTACGTCCTGGCCCTGCAGCACGGCTTTTCCGTCACGGACAAAGACAGGGTTGGTCACCACAATCCCGCCGTCGTTTAGTACATCAAGGGCTTCCGCCCCCGGTTCTGAACCGAGCATTTTTCGGATCTCGTCCTCGCCGCCCACCACGATGGAGCCTTGGGAGGGTTGCTCACGGACCATCGAGCCCTGGCAGCGCCAGTCGTCGGGGTCCACCATCCGGCCCTGTGGTGTTCTGGGGCACGCGTTACCCTCAGGCACGGCCAGGGAGTGGAGGAGGCAATTCGAGCTCTCCGTGCGGACGGGAACAGTCAGGTCCACGTCAGGACCAAAGGCACAGTTCCGGACCAGGGCCGGAGTGGTGATGACCGTGGTCCAGTCAACGGCGTCCACGGCTTCCCCTACCCGGTTGGCAAGCTCCAACGGATCCACCTCAAGAGGCGGCTGACTGCTGCCGTCAGGGAGAAATGGCTGGTCCAGCACCAGTGGCAGGTGGGCCTGATTCTCCAGAGCGCTCCACCAGTGGTTTTCCCGCTGCCCCGCCTGTTGGCTGGCGGAAAGCACCAGGGCAGCACTGGCGAGCGTTGCGGCCGCCAGCACGGCCCCGACTGCAGGGACGGTTCGGCCGCGGTTCCGAACGGAGTCCCTGGCCGCCATCCTCATGGGCACCGGCATGCGCGGTGTCCTCCCGGCCGTCAGGGTGACGAGCCAGCCGGTCAGGAGCACAAGCGCCACGACGGTCAGCACGGCTCCGCATATCAGCAACCCGGCAATCACGGGCAGTTTTTCCGCCAGCCGGTCCGGGTTTGTTTCGGCACGCCCGATCATCCATCCGGAGGCGAGGAATGCGACTGCTGCCGTAAGAAGAACGGCACCTGTAACAGTGCTTCGCCGGCCCTTGCCGCCGGGCGCGCGGCCTGATTTGAGGGCGCCAAGTACAGGCTGTCGGGCTACCTGGTTGGCGGGCACCAGGGCGGCGATAATGCAGGCCGCCAGTCCCATTGTCATGGCCATGGCCGTGACGGGGGCGTCGAAGTGCACTCCGGCCATACGCGCCGACCCGGTGGACCGGATCCAGAGCACAACCGCCGCTGCGCTGGCCGTGCCCAGGAACGCACCTGCAATAACTGCGATGAGACCGAGCCACGTGCCACCTGTTGTAACGACTGAACGGACCGTGGGGGCCTCGGCTCCCGAGGCTGCCAGCAAAGCCAGTTCCCGCACCTGTCGCTTGGTGCCCACCGCGAACGCGGCACCCGCAAGCAGGCCTACTTCCAGCAGGATCAACGCACCGAGGAGGCCAACTGCGGAGTAGAAGGCCAGTGTTCCCGATGACCTATGGTTCGGCTGGGCGCCGGGAACCATCTGCTGCTCCGTTGCCGGTGGATTGAGGACAACACTGCGCGAGAGCACCCCGACACCCTTGCTGTTTGCCTCCCGGATCTGCTGCCAGGCCACGGGTTCCGGTCCTACAAGGTAATAGGAGGTGAACTGGGTGCGTTCATCGGCGGTGGCGGCAGCGGGCATCTGTGCAGGATGCAGGTAAAGGAAGCTGTTGTTGTCCGAAGTTCCGGCATCGTGAATGGTGCCGACCGGGATGAAGGTTCCTGCCGACGTCGTGAATTGCTCACCTAAGGCCAGGTGGAAGCGCTCCAGGAGGCCGGGTGACACCAGTACCTCGTCGCCGGATCCGGGAGCCCGGCCGTCGATGAGCTCATATTTGCCTGCGAACGCCGGATGAAGGGCGTCCACCTGCCGGCCCTGCAACGTGACCAGGGCGTCGCCTACGGAAGTGGAAAGCTGCCACTGACGGAACGGGAGGACCTCGTAGCCGGCCGGCAGCAGGTCCTTTGGCGGTGACGGCACGAAATCGGGATCAGAGTTGCCCGTACTGGACACCACGTAAGCGTCATTCAGGGGGTCCTGGACTGACTCGCCGTTGGGTACGGGAAGGACGCCGAACCGCGCCTGGGTGTTGCCCAGTTCGTAGCGGACGATCTCCTCGGGCGTCCGCAGGGAGCTCTGCCAGAGCGTGGCGGCCGCGGTCATGCCGGCAACGGGCAGCAGGATCAGCAGGACAATCAGGAACGACCGGCCCTTGTGCCTGCCGATGTCCCGCCGGGCCATACGGAGGGCAACCCGGAAGCTGCTCCGGCGTGCTCCCGGCGCAGGAGCGAGGTCCAGCTGCGCCGCTCCGTCCTGCGGCATTACAGCCCTGCCTGGGTCAGGAGCATGGCGGGATCGTGCATGGCGGTGGCCTGGTCCACGATCCGGCCGTCGCGGAGGAACACTACCCGGTCGGCCCACGCTGCATGGCGGGCCTCGTGGGTGACCAGCATAACGGCTGCACCGGCGTCGGCCCGCGAGCGCAGCACTTCCATCACGCCCTGTCCGGTGGTTGAGTCGAGCGCGCCCGTGGGCTCGTCCGCAAGGATCAGCCGGCGCTGCCCCACGACGGCCCGGGCGATGGCCACCCGCTGCTGCTGTCCGCCGGACATCTCGTCCAGTAACCGGTCCGCGAGCTCCGGAATTCCCACCTGCCGGAGCGCGTCCCTCGCCTGCCTGCGGGCCTTCTTCGACGCCGTCCCGTCCAGCTCCAGAGGCAGCGCCACGTTTTCGGCGGCGCTAAGGGTGGGCACCAGGTTGAAGTCCTGGAAGACATAGCCCACGGCGCGGCGGCGCAGGCGCGCCAGTTCGTTCAGCCCCAGCCCTGCCAGCGGCGTGGACTCCACAAAAACGGCGCCCGACGTCGGCCGGTCCAGTCCCCCGGCAAGCGCCAGCAGCGAGGACTTTCCTGAGCCGGACGGCCCCATGACCGCGACAAACTCCCCGGCTGCGATGGTGAGGTCCACGTCCCGAAGCGCAGCGACCGCCGTCGCCCCTTCTCCGAACGTCCTGCTGACCTTGGCAAGTTCCAGGACCTGCTGCGGCCCGCGGACGCTCACCGGCGGCTGTCCGCGTTGAGCGGGGCGGCATCTTCCGTGACCCCGTTGGACGTTTTGCGTGCCGAAGCTGATGCCGAGTGGGCCTGCTGGACCATCCTGGCTTCGCACAGGTCGAGCCAGCGGACCTCCGCCTCAGTCTGGAAGATGAGTGAATCGAGGACCAAGAGCCAGGCGGTGTCCCCGCTGCGCTGGCTGGCCGCCGTGTCCCGGCGCGCCTTCGTGTAGTCCTGCAGCGCCCGGATCGAAGCCACCCGCTGGGCCTGGATAATGGCCTGGACGTCCACCCCCGGCAGGGTGACGGCGAGGGCCAGCTTGATGGCCAGTTCGTTGCGGGGCGGGTTGTTGCGTTCCACCGGGGCGGCGAACCAGCCCCGCACCTCCGCCTTCCCCTCGGCAGTGATGCTGTAGATGACGTGGCCCTCGCCGTCGTCCCCCTTTTTGGCTACCAGGCCGTCCCGCTCCAGCCTGTCCAGCGTCGTATAGACCTGCCCAATGTTCAGGGGCCAGGTGGCCCCGGTCCGGTTCTCGAACTCGACCCGCAGTTGGTAGCCGTAACGCGGCTGGTCCTGCAGGAGGGCGAGGAGGCTGTGACGGATGGACATGCTGCTCCTTGGGCTGGATTACGGCCGGCATGCACGACCCCCCAAAGCTGCCGTGCATACCGCGTATACCGACAGCGTAGCCGGACGAAAGGGTAAAAGACAATACTGAGTATCTATTGCAGCCCCGGGCGCAGTTCACCGCCGTGGGCGGCTACATCAGGAGCAGGATCTTGCCTACATGGTCGCCGCTGTCAAAGTAGCGGTGGGCTTCCTGCACCTGGTCCAGGGGGAAGGTCTTGGCCACGAGGGGACGGATGCGGCCGTCGCTGACAAGCGGCCAGACGGCGTCCCTCACCGCATTCATGATGGCGCCCTTTTCCTCGATGGGACGGGGGCGCAGCGCGGTTGCCACAACGGCGGCGCGCTTCCTGAGCAACTGACCCAGGTCCAATTCCCCCTTTGTACCGCCCTGCAGGCCGATCACCACCAGCCGGCCGTAGTCCGCGAGCGCGTCCACATTCTGCGGCAGGTACTTGGCCCCGACGACATCCAGGATGACGTCAGCCCCCTTGCCGCCGTTCTGCCGGCGGAGGCTCTCGGGAAAGTCCTCCTCCGCGTAATTGATGGCGATGTCGGCGCCCAGGAACGCCTTGGCGGTGCTGACCTTTTCCTCAGTGCCGGCGGTGGTGGCCACCCGGGCACCGAGCGCCTTGGCCATTTGGATGGCCATGGTGCCGATCCCGCCCGTTGCCCCGTGGATGAGGACCGTTTCCCCGGGCTGCAGCTGCGCGGTCATGACGAGGTTGGAGTAGACCGTTGCGGCGACCTCAGGGAGCGAAGCGGCCGTCACCAGGTCAACGCCGTCCGGGAGCCGGAGTACCTGTTCTGCAGGGACCGCCACTTGCTGCGCATAGCCGCCACCCGCCAGCAGGGCCACAACCTTGTCCCCCAGGGAGAAAGCCTTGGTAACCCCGGGCCCGAAGCCCGCGATCCGGCCGGAGACCTCCAATCCGGGAATCTCGGACGCGCCGGGTGGCGGCGGGTAGAAGCCGCGGCGCTGCTGCACGTCCGCGCGGTTCAGGCCGGCGGCGACGACGTCGACCAGCACCTCGCCGGGGCCCGGCACGGGAGCCTCGACGTCGCGGACCTCCAGGACCTCCGGGCCGCCCGGCTCCGAAATGTAGACGGCTTTCATGGATTACTCCCGTTCCTGACTGAAATACTGTGCACCCAGTGTGCACCGGACGCGTGCCGGGCTCTGTTTTGTTGCAGGCAAGCGCCTATGAAACACTACTAGTTGAGGAAGGTTGTCCGAGCGGCCGAAGGAGCTGGTCTTGAAAACCAGTGTGCGGTAACCCCGTACCAAGAGTTCGAATCTCTTACCTTCCGCGAAGAAGACCCCTGTCCGCCAGCCCCGCTGGCCGGCAGGGGTCTTTCGTTTTGGACCGCACCCCTTGAAAGTGTCAGGGCCGGTCAATAGGGTCAGGGTGTTTCATCCGAAGGCCGACGCACACCCGCGCACACCACAAGGAGACTGACATGCCCAGCCCCGTACCCACACCCGGCGCACCCTGCTGGATCGACCTCATGACCACCGACGTTGCCGGCGCCCGGCGCTTCTACGGCGAGCTGTTTGGCTGGGAGTACGAAACCGGGGACGATGAAAAGTACGGCGGGTACGTCATAGCCCGGAGAAGCGGCCGGTCAGTCGCCGGGATGATGCAGAAGGACGAATCCCAGGCCGGCATGCCCGACGCCTGGACCACCTACCTCCGGGTGGACGACGCCGCGGCCACCGCCAAAGCCGTGGAATCCTTCGGCGGGCAAGTGCACATGCCGCCGATGGATGTCCCCGAGCAGGGGCACATGGCGATCTTTGGTGATGCAACCGGTGCCGTTGTAGGGGTATGGCAGCCGCGCGAAATGCTCGGCTACGACGTCGTCGGAGAGCCCGGCGCTGCCGCCTGGCATGAGCTCCACACCAGGGACTACGAGGCCGCGGTCCGGTTCTACAAGGACGTGTTCGGCTGGGAAACCGAAGTTATGAGCGACACCCCCGAATTCCGGTACACCACCATGGGCTCCGGCATGACGGCCCAGGCCGGGATCATGGACGCCTCAGGGTATCTGCCGGCGGAGATTCCCTCGCACTGGCAGGTGTACTTTTCCGTGGAGGACACGGACGCCACAGTCGAAAAAGCCACAGCCATGGGCGCAACGCTGCAGGACGGCCCTGCGGACTCGGACTTCGGGCGGGTGGCGCAGCTCGCGGACCCCACCGGTGCTGTCTTCCGGGTCATCCAGCCGCTGCCGCCGCAGGGGCAGTAAGCCTGCGGACCAGCCTGCGGGGCTGTTCCGAAAAAACTTTTCGATACCGGCCGGTGCTGCAAGCTACCGGCCGGTAGTCTTTGTGCTGTCCGGCACATTGGGGTCTGCGTGCCGGACACCCATGTCAGCAGCATCACCCGGAACCGGGCTACGGGGGCTCCAGGCCGGGAGGCGGCACGTTTCGCTGGGGAACGTCCCGCCGAGTGCACGCGCCAGCCATCTTGCGTTCATTCACCGCTGTTGTGATGTGCCGGAACACCACTTGACCAGGAGCAGGGTCCGGGGCCACTTGTCCGTCGGTACAACCCGGACACACTCATCGGTTCCCCTACCGGGGACCCCTATGAAAGTAAGAGCGGATGCATCAACAACCTTGGAAACTGGCGCTGGGGACAGCGTTGTCAGTGGGGCTCATCGCTGCTCCCCTGGCAGCACTTCCCGCCGTCGCCGACACAGCCGCGGAGGTCTCAGCCGCGGCAGGATCATCACCCGTGGTCATCAACGAGGCCTACCTGAGCGGCGGAAGCTCCGGTGCCGCCTTCAGGAACAAATTCGTGGAGTTGTACAACGGCTCGGACGCGACGGTTTCGTTGGACGGCTGGTCCCTGCAGTACCGGTCGGCCACCGGCACGGCGGCCCCCACCGGGGTGGTCCCATTGTCCGGCTCAATCCCGGCCAAGGGCTACTACCTGGTCCAGGGCGGCAGCAACGGCACAAACGGTGCCGCCCTCCCCGCGCCGGACCTCGCAGCCGGCGCCCTGAACCCCAGCGGCGCTGCCGGAACCATCGTGCTCGCCACTCAGCCGGCCGCCGTCGCGCTTTCCACCGCTTCCCAGGTGGAACCGGCGGGCGTGGCCGACCTCCTGGGGTACGGCGCGTCGAACACGTACGAGACGACAGCGGCCGCTGCGCCCGCGGGCAACACGGACGTCAAGAGCCTCAACCGGACCGCCGGAACCGACACGAACAACAACGCCGCCGACTTCTCACTCAGCGCCACCATCACTCCCACGCCCTCGGGTGCGGCCGCCCCCGACCCCGGCCCGGCTCCAGGCCCTGAACCGGCGGTGAAAACCATCGCCGAGATCCAGGGCACCGGAATTGAAAGCCCGCTGGCCGGTGCCACGGTGACCACCACCGGAAAGGTCACGGCCGTGTTTCCCACGGGCGGCCTCAACGGCTACTACGTCCAGACCGCCGGAAGTGGAGGCGACCTCACACCCGCCAACCACGCGGCGTCGGACGGCATTTTCGTCTACTCTCCCGCCACCGTGGCCTCGGTCCAGGCCGGTGACTATGTGCAGCTGACCGGTACCGTGGCCGAGTACTACGGCATGACCCAGCTCAACATTGGCACGTCCGCGGGGCTGGCCAAACTGACCGAAGCCTCACCGGAGGTCAAGGCGACCAGTTTCACCCTGCCTGCGACCGAAACTTTTCGGGAGTCCCTGGAAGGAATGCTGCTGGCGCCGCAAGGGCCGCTGACCGTCACGGATAACTACAGCCTGAACCAGTACGGCGAAATTGGCCTGGCCGGCGGCACCGCCCCGCTGGTCCAGCCCACCGCCGTGGCGCCGTACGGCACGGCCGAACACGCCGCCGTCGTGCAGGACAACGCGGCCCGCGGCATCAAGCTCGACGACGGCTCCAGCACCAACTTCCTGAAGGACGCGGCCACCAAGGCCCTGCCCCTGCCCTACCTCACCACCACGGATCCAGTGCGGGTGGGCTCGCCCGCTACCTTCACGACCAACGTGGTGCTGGGCTACGCCAACAACGCGTGGAAGTTCCAGCCGCTGACCCACCTGACCCCGGCCAACGCGGCCACGGTCCAACCGGCAACGTTTGCACCGACCCGCACGGATGCTCCCGCCGCTGTGGGCGGCGACCTCAAGCTCGCCTCGTTCAACGTCCTCAACTACTTCCCCACCACCGGGGACCAGCTCACCGGGTGTACGTTCTACGAGGACCGCGAGGGCAACCCGATCACGGTCCGCGGCGGCTGTGACGCCCGGGGGGCGGCCAACGCGGAGAACTTCCAGCGGCAGCAGGACAAGATCGTCGCCGCGATCACCAAGGCCGGCGCCGATGTGGTCACGTTGATGGAAATCGAGAACTCCGCCCAGTTCGGCAAGAACCGCGACGACGCCCTGTCCAAGCTGGTGGATGCCCTGAACGTGGCAACGCCGGGTATCTGGGACTACGTCCGTTCGCCGGCCAACGCACCCCCGCTGGCCGATGAGGATATGATCCGCACCGCCTTCATCTACAAAAAGGCCGTGGCCGAGCCTGTGGGCGAGTCCGTCATCCACAATGACACCGTTGCCTTCGCGAGCGCCCGCAAGCCGCTGGCGCAGGTTTTCAAGCCGGTGGGCGGGGGCGCCGGTACGGAATTCATCGCCATCGCCAACCACTTCAAGTCGAAGGGTTCGGCAGCAACACCTGACGACACGGACCAGGGGCAGGGCGCCTCCAACCTCGCCCGCACGGCCCAGGCCAGGTCGCTGCTCGAGTTCGCCACTTCGCTGCAGTCGGACAAGGGCACGGACAAGGTGTTCCTGATCGGTGACTTCAACGCCTATGCCAAGGAAGATCCGCTCAACGTCCTGACGGCCGCCGGCTACGTCAACCAGGACGACAAGGCACGCAACGCTGACGGCTCCGCCAAGCACTCCTACCTGTTTGGCGGCCTGGTGGGGTCCCTGGACCATATCCTGGCGTCCCCTTCAGCCAACGGCGTGGTCACCGGGGCCGACATCTGGAACATCAACTCCGTCGAATCCGTGGCGCTGGAATACAGCCGCTACAACAGCAACATCACCAACTACTACGCACCCGACCAGTTCCGCGCCAGCGACCACGACCCCGTGGTGGTGGGCCTGGACCTGGAGTCCACCCCCGCCAGCGTTGACCTGAACTTCCTGGGAATCAACGATTTCCACGGCCGGATCGACTCCAACACCGTGCAGTTCGCCGGAACCATCGAGAAGTTGCGCGCCGCCGCTGCCCCCGGAGCCACGGCCTTCCTGTCCGCCGGCGACAACATCGGCGCCTCACTGTTCGCCTCGGCCGTCGCCAAGGACCAGCCCACCATCGATGTGCTGAACGCCTTGGAACTCCAGGCGTCGGCCGTGGGCAACCACGAATTCGACGGCGGCTGGGCGGACCTGCAGGACCGGGTCATCGCCGGCGCGTCCAACGCAAAGTTCCCCTACCTGGGTGCCAACGTTTACCGGAAGGGCACCACCGAGCCCGTCCTGCCGGAGTACACGGTCCTGGATATGAACGGCCTCAAGGTGGCCGTCATCGGCACCGTCACGCAGGAAGTGCCGTCCCTGGTGACCCCGGCCGGTGTTGCCGACCTTGAGTTCGGGGACCCGGTGGACGCCATCAACCGGGCGGCCGCGAAGATCACGGCGGACAAGCTGGCCGACGTCATCATCGTGGAGAACCACGACGGCGCCGGTTCGGGTGTGGTGGAAGGCTCCACGCTGGAGCAGGAAGTGGCAGCGGGCGGACCGTTCGCGAAGCTGGTCACCGAAACCTCCGCTGACGTTGACGCCATCTTCACCGGCCACACGCACAAGGAATACGCCTGGGACGCGCCCGTCCCCGGCGTCGAGGGCAAGACCCGTCCCATCGTGCAGACCGGCAACTACGGCGAGAACGTGGGCCAGATCCAGCTGACCGTGGACACCGCCACCAAGCAGGTCACCGCGTACAAGGCCGGCAACGTCAAGCGCACCACCGATCCGGCTGCGGACCTGATCGCCGCGTACCCGCGGGTTGCCGCCGTCGACGCCATCGTAAAGAAGGCCCTGTCTGACGCCGCCGTGATCGGCGACCAGCCCGTGGGCCTGGTTACCAGGGACATCACCACCGCTTTCACCACGGACGCCACGGGGGCGCCCAAGCGTGACGACCGCGCAAGCGAGTCCACGCTGGGCAACCTGGTGGCCGACTCCCTGCTGGCTTCGCTGCAGCCGGCAGAGCTCGGCGGGGCGGAGATCGGCGTCGTCAATCCCGGCGGACTGCGGAACGAGCTGTACTACGCGCCGGACGGCACCATCACCTACGCCGAGGCCAACGCGGTCCTGCCGTTCGTGAACAACCTCTGGACCACGTCCCTGACCGGCGTCCAGTTCAAGACGCTGCTCGAACAGCAGTGGCAGACCAACCCTGACGGCACGGTGCCCAGCCGCGCCTACCTGCAGCTCGGGCTGTCCAAGAACGTCAACTACACGTACGACGCCGCCCGTGCCGCCGGCGACCGCATCACCTCGGTTTGGGTGAACGGCGAACCGCTGGATCCGGCAAAGTCCTACCGGGTGGGCACGTTCAGCTTCCTGGCCACCGGCGGCGACAACTTCCGGGTCTTCACCGAAAGCGCCAACACCCGGGACTCGGGGCTGGTGGACCGGGATGCCTGGATCAGCTACCTACAGGAGAACAGCCCGGTGTCGCCGGACTATGCCCGCCGCTCGCTAGCCGTGGTCAACACCACCGCAGCCGAGGTCAAGCCCGGCGAACCGGTGAACCTGGCCGTCTCCAAGCTGGACCTCACGTCGCTGGGCAGCCCGGTCAATACGGCGCTTTCGGCGGTGTTCACGGACGCCAACGGGACCGCCACCCAGCTGGGGACTGTGCCGGTGGCATCCGGGGCAGCCAGCGTCAGCCTGGCAGTCCCGGCAGGCGCTTCCGCCGGCACCGGCACCCTGGTGCTTACCGCCGTCGAATCCGGGACGAAGGTGACCGTTGCCGTGCAGGTTGCAGCAGCAGCGCCGGAGCCTCCGGTGTGCACGGCGCCCGCCAAGCCGGCCCGGCCGGCGGAGGTCAGGGGCCAGGCCAACTACGGCCAGGCGATGGCGGCGTACCGGGGCTGCCTCAAGGCGAACCGGTAAACCATCACAAAACGGGGTGCCCCTCCGGACCATTTGGGTCAGGAGGGGCACCCTCTTCTACGTCCAGCTTGCGTTTCCGCGGCGAAGCGGGTCCCGCCCGCGGGTCAGGACGCGAGGATTGCCGCGGCTATCTCGTCGGCGTCGCGGAGGGTGCGTTGGCCGCTCCGGTAGACGGGCCCCTGGCGGGGAACCGCCTCGGCGGCGATGGCGGTGCCCCACTGCGCTGAGGACAGCTGCAGGCCCAGCACGTACAGCCCCTCGGTGACGGCACCGTTGGCTGCGACAGGCCGGTACGGATGGGGCACGACGTCGAGGCCCGTGGACTGGATGGGCGTACCCTCGGCGGTCATCATCAGCCGCGGCCGGACCGCGCCGTCGGCCAGCAGCTGGCCGAGCAGCGGCGAATCGCTGGCGGACACACGGTTGCCCGGCGCCAGGGCTTCCACCATGGTGGGCGCCACGGCCGCAGGGCCGGCCACCCATGGCGAGGAGGCAGTGAACATCCGGGTCCTGCGGTCCACGCCGAACTTCGGGTCGGGCCCCACGAAGCTGACGACGCCGGCGCGCGCCAGCGCGGCCAGCTGCTCGGAGCGGAGGGCGGGCGGGCCGCTGGCCAGGCCTTCCACGAACGACTCGAACCAGCCACGCAGCCCGGCGACCCACGATTCGTCGGTGATGCCGCCGTCGGCCACTGCCGTCTTGAGCAGTGCACGACCATGGTGGAGCGCGCCGATGGCCATCTTGACGGGGTCGTCCTCGCCCAGGGCGGAGCGCCGCGCATCGTCCAGCAGGTACTCGACGACGGCGGCGTCCAGTTCCATACGCGAGGCAAAGGTCTGCCCGGCCAGCGGCGCAGCCAGCCCGGACAGGTTCAGCCGGTGCCGCGGCCCCACATGGACGGCCAGCACGCCAGCCACGTTGTCCTCCCAGTTGGCGGCGGCGTGGGCGTGCGGGTGCAGGGCCTCTTCCAGCGCGGCGAGGAACGCGGCGGTATCCGGGACGGCGCCCGGCTGCGAGCGCACCAGTGTGGAGTAGTACGCCCAGATCGTGTCGCGGTGCAGCAGGGGCCACAGGTCGTGGTCGAATCCGGGCCGGATGCCAGCCTTCCGGAACCGTTCCAGCGCCGCCTCGGTCAGGTAGCGCAGCGAGACCGACGCCGGGTAGTAGCCTTCCAGCGCCGCCTTGGCACGGTAGGGGGTGCCACGCCGTGACGCGGCGATGATGAACGGCTCCTGGCCGGACGGTTCGTAGGCCAGCCGGCCGCCCGCGGGTACGAACTTCCCGCCCCGGCCCTCGGTCAGCGCCACCATGGTGTCGAAGAAGTTCAGCCCCATGCCGCGGACCAGGACCGGTTCCCCGGCCGGGATTTGCGACCAGTCGACGTCGGCGGGGGCCGCCGGGGGAAGGTACCGGAGCCCCAGCTGCTCCGCGGCCGACTGCAGGTCCCGCTGTTCCGGGTTCAGCCGGGACGGGATGTGCCCGAGCGCCAGCACCACTGACCCGGCGCTGATGCTCTCCCCGGTGGCCAGGCCGACGTCGAACATGCCGTTTCCTGCGGGCCGCACCGACAGGGCGGACGTTTCGTGGAAGTCGACCGTGACGCCGGGGGGCGCCTTCTCCAGCAGCTCCCCGAGGGTGCAGCGCAAGTACCTGCCGTACAGGGCGCGGCTGGGAAAGTCGTTGGAACCGAGCACGGCAAGCTCGGCGCGCTCCTCCTCTGTCAGGGACGGCAGGGGGTTGCGCTGTTGCCCGATCCGCCACTGGTCGAACGTGGTGCCCGCGACCGGCGCCGGCAACGCCGGGTCCTCGGGGATGAGGGTCGGGTAGAAGGACTGGGTGTTCATCAGGAACAGCCGGGACTGGCCGGGCTGCCAGACGCGCCCGGCACCGGCCGGGTAGGGGTCGACGACGTCGATGTGGAGCCGGAGTGCACTGCCTGCAGAACGGCCGTGCGCGGCGGCGTGGGCGAGCAGGCGTTCCAGCACACTGGTGCCCCGGGGGCCGGCACCGATGATGACAGCCCGGTTGCTCTGCGTATTTTCCACGGCATCCAGAGTACGGGCTGGAAGCCGGGGCCGCCCTGTGCACGTGACTTGCCAGCCCCCGGGGTTGTTGTTTGGATGGGCCAATGACCACCACTGCAGCTGATTCCGGAAGCGTCCCCGCCGTTACCGCGCCCGAACCGACCGACGAAAACATCTGGCTCGAGGACATCTACGGCGAGGAACAGCTCGCCTGGGTCAAGGAGCAGAACTCCCGCACGGAAGACCTGCTGGGGGACGCGGAATATTCGGAGCTTGAGGGGCGCATCCTGGAGGTGCTGGATTCCACCGACCGGATCGCCATGGTGGGCAAGCGCGGCGACTGGTACTACAACTTCTGGAAGGACCAGCAGAACCCGAAGGGACTGTGGCGGCGGACCACCTGGGAGAGCTACTGCACCGATTCGCCCGAGTGGGATGTCCTGCTCGACGTCGACGCCCTGGCCGCCGCCGAAGGCGAGGAGTGGGTGTTCCACGGCGCCACGTTCCTCCGCCCCGCGCCCGGCGAACCGTACCGGTTGGCCCTGCTGGCGCTCTCCCCGGACGGCGGTGACGCCAACCGCTACCGCGAATACGATGTCGAGGCCCGCGCCTTCGTGGACCCGGCCCGTGGCGGCTTTGACCTGCCGACGGCGAAGGGCAACGTCTCGTGGCTGGACGCGGACACGCTGCTGGTCGCCTCCACGGCGGAGGGACTGCCAAAGACGGCGTCCTCCTATGCGCGCACCGCGGTCACGCTGAAGCGCGGCACGGCCCTGTCCGCCGCTCCCCTGCTGTTCGAGGTCCCCGGGGACCACATGATGGCCGTGGTGGCACACGACTCCACCCCGGGTTTCGAGCGCACCTTCGCGGTGGACTACATCGACTTCTTCAACCGCACCAACCTGGTGCTGCGCGATGGCGCCTGGGTGGCCATCGATGTCCCCACGGACGTCAACGTCAGCGCGCACCGGGACTGGCTCCTGTTCCGACCCCAGCAGGACTGGGACCTGGCCGGCACCACCTATCCCGCGGGATCACTGCTGGCCGCGAAGTATGAGGAGTACCTGGCCGGCGGGCGCGACCTGTCGGTCCTGTTCACCCCGGACCCGCACACCTCGCTGCAGTCCTGGAGCTGGACCCGGAATTTCCTGCTGCTCAACCTGCTCAAAGACGTTTCGTCCGAAATCCGTGTGCTTGACCCCTCCCGTCCGGGTGACGCCGCGTCCGGCGGCAGCGCCTGGGCTTCCACCCTCCTGGACGCCTGCCCGCCGCTGCACGACGTCAACGCCTACGCGGTGGACGACGAGGATGAGGCAGCGGCCGACGGCGGTGCGGGCGACGACTTCTGGCTCGTCGCCACCGGGTTCACCACCCCGAGCACACTGATGCGCGGGACGCTGGAACGGGAGGCGCCGAAACACGGCGAGGACGACGGCGGCGTCCCCGGCGTGGGAAGCCGGCACGCGGTGGTGAAGGCGTCGCCGTCGTTCTTTGCGGACAGCGAGTACGAGGTGCAGCAGCACTTTGCCGTGTCGGAGGACGGCACGCGCGTCCCGTATTTCCAGGTGGCGGCCCGGAACCTGCCGCTGGACGGGCAGAACCCCACCCAGCTCTCCGGGTACGGCGGGTTCGAGATTTCCCGCACGCCCGCGTACAGCGGCACGGTGGGCCGGGCCTGGCTGGAGCGCAGGACCGCGGGCGCTCCCGGCCCCGGCGGGGAGGCCGGGCACTCCCGCGGCGGGGTGTACGTGGTTGCGAACATCCGCGGCGGCGGCGAGTACGGGCCCTCCTGGCACCGGGCCGCGCTGAAGGAAAACCGGCACAAGGCGTACCAGGACTTTGCCGCGGTGGCGCGGGACCTGATCAACCGGGGCGTCACCTCCCGTGAGCGGCTGGGCTGCGTGGGCGGCTCCAACGGCGGGCTGCTGGTGGGCAACATGCTGACCCGATACCCGGAACTTTTTGGTGCCGTCTCCTGCGGGGTTCCCCTGCTGGACATGCGCCGCTACACGAAGCTCTCGGCCGGCCACTCCTGGATCGCGGAGTACGGAGACCCGGACGTGCCGGAGCAGTGGGAGTACATCCGCACGTTTTCGCCGTACCACCTGCTCCGGGACGGTGTGGAATACCCGGAAACATTCATTTGGACGGCCACGTCCGACGACCGCGTGGGACCAGTCCAGGCACGCAAGATGGCGGCCCGCATGCTGGCCATGGGCATCCCGAACGTCTGGTTCCATGAGGCGCTGGAGGGCGGCCACGCCGGTGCATCCGACAACCGCCAGGCCGCGTCCCTGCAGGCCCGGAGCCAGCATTTTCTCTGGAAGGCGCTGGCCGGCGGCCTGTCATGAGCGGCGGCTTTCGATGACGGGTGGCCGGGCATGGCTGCGGAACTGACGGTCCGGCGGGCCGTGGCGGCCGACGCGGAGCGGCTCGCGGAGGTGCATATCCACTGCTGGCAGGAGACGTACCGCGGGATGCTGTCCGATGGCTTCCTCGCCGCAGCGGACCAGGCGGGCCGGCGAGCACTGTGGCGCCACCTGCTGGACCGGCCGGATCCTGCCGTGGCCTGGGTGGCGTGCGACCGCGGCATGGTGGTTGGTTTCGCGGGTGTCCGGTGGGATGCGCCTCCAGGTTCCCCGCAAGGGCACCCGCCCCCAGCCTCCGGGGACTTCCAGCTGTGGGGCCTTTACCTGCTGGCCTCGCACCAGGGGCTCGGCCTGGGCCGGCGGCTGCTGGAAACCGCCCTCGGGGATGCTGCGGCGAGCCTGTGGGTGGCGGCGGATAACAGCCGTGCCATCAGTTTCTACCGCCGGTTCGGCTTTGAACCTGACGGCGCCGAGGACGTCCTGGCCGATTGGGAGAACCTGCGCGAGATCCGGATGGTGCGTTTGGGGGCACCTGCGTTGTGACGGAGGCATGTTCGTGCGCGTTCCTGTGCCGCAGCCTGAAACCGGGCAAGCCCGTTTTGCGCTGACTGCCCGGATCTGCGTATCCTTGGTGGGCTAGTAATAGCAATTGGAGACGTGCCAGAGCGGCCGAATGGACTTCACTGCTAATGAAGGGTCGGGGTTAAACTCGACCGGGGGTTCAAATCCCCCCGTCTCCGCGTTTGGCCCCGGTCCTGGACCGGGGCCTTTTGCGTTCCCCGGGGTCTGTTATGCCGCTACTGATGTCCGGGGATCGGACGCCGCACCATCCCGGCGCTGTTGCGGTGGCACGATGATCGAATGGCAGCAAGTACACCCGCCGGCACTCCGGAGACCACAGCGCAGGTCTGGAATCCCCGCCTGGCGCTCCTGGTGGCGGTAACGTTCTTTATGGAGTTCCTGGACGGCACAGTCCTCACCACGGCCATCCCCAACATTTCCGCCGACTTCCGGGTTCCGGCCGCCGACGTCAACATCACCATGACCGCGTACCTGCTGACCGTGGCCGTCGGCATCCCCATCAGCGGGTGGCTCGCGGAGCGGTTCGGCGCGCGGCGCGTGTTCTGCCTTGCCATCGCGGTGTTCACCCTCGCTTCGCTCGCATGTTCATTGAGCCAGGACCTCACCACACTGACGCTCAGCCGCATCGCGCAGGGTGCGGGCGGCGCCATGATGGTGCCGGTCGGAACCCTGGTGGTGCTCCGGGGAACTCCCAAGTCCGAGCTGCTGCGGGCCACGGCCTTCCTGGTGTGGCCCGGGCTCCTCGCCCCGGTCCTTGCTCCGCTGGTGGGTGGCGCCCTCACCACATACCTGTCCTGGCACTGGATCTTCCTCATCAACCTGCCCCTCGGCGCTGCCGCCTTAATCGCCGCGCTCCGGCTGGTACCCCGCTTCGCCGGTGACCCGGCACGCCGGCTGGACTGGCCGGGCCTGTTCCTCACGACCGCCGGCGTGGGCGCCCTGGTGGCGGGCCTGGAACTGGCCAGCGCCCACCCGGACACGCCCTGGGCTGGAATCAGCGCAGCGTCCGGAACGGCAGCCCTTGCAGCCGCCGTGCTGTGGATGCGCCGGGCCCGGAATCCGCTGTTTGACCTGGGCGTCTTCCGGACGAGGACCTTCCGGGCGATGGCCACGGGAGGGTTCGCCTACCGCCTGACCATCAGTTCGGTCCCGTTCCTGCTGCCCCTGATGTTCCAGACAGGCTTCGGCTGGTCACCCATCCACGCCGGGATCATGGTGGCCGCGGTGTTCATCGGCAACATCGGCATCAAGCCGGCCACCACACCGCTGATCCGGCGCTTCGGCTTCAAGGCAATGCTGGTGTTCGCCAGCCTGGCCTCGGCCGCTACCTTCGCCGCTTGCGCCCTGCTGACCCCGGAAACACCCCAGGCTTTGACGTTCGCCCTGCTGGTCTGCAGCGGGGCATTCCGGTCGATCGGTTTCTCCGCCTACGCCTCGGTGCAGTACGCAGACATCGTGCCCGGGCAGCTGACTTCGGCCAACACGGTCTCCGCGACGCTCGTCCAGCTGGCCACCGGCGCCGGCATCGCCGTCGCGGCCCTCCTCATCCGGATCTTCGACGGACTCGGCACCTTCCCGCAGGACTCCGCCGGACCATTCCGCGGGGCCTTCCTGGCCATGGCCGCGCTGATGCTCGCCAGCACGGTGGACAGTCTCCTCCTGCCGCGGCACGCCGGTGCTGAAGTCAGCCGGCCTGGGCAAGCACCAGCGGAAGCACGGCGCCCGCCCCTGCCTGCCGAAGGGCGCGGCCAGCAACCGTAAGCGTCCACCGGCTGTCCGCCAGGTCATCGACGAGCATCACACTTTGCCCCTGGAGGGAGCCCAAGGCTGCTTCCAGTTCCGGCCCGGCCAGCAGGCGGTCCCACACGCCGGCCAGCCGGTAGGCGCTGTTGCCGCCGCGGCTGCCGGTTGGGCCGCCGTGGGCCAGCTGCAGCTCGCCCAGGTAGGGGATCCGGCCTATCTCCGAGATCCCCCTTGCCAGTGAACCCACCAGCTGGGGCTTGCCCCGGGACGGAATGCTGACAATCGCGGCCGGCCTGCCCGCGCCGCTCCAGCCAGGGGTCCGGGAATCTCCTGCACCCCATTCCCGCAGGACCTGGACGCAGGCCTGCAGCATGCCCGGGTCCACCGGCCGGTCCTCAGCGCCCGCCGCGAAGAGTTCGCGCAGCGCTCCGCCCCAGCCAAGATCGGTAAGCCTGGCAAGGATGCGGCCTTCCGCGAGCCCCTCACCGGGTTTGAGCTTGCCCTTTACCGGGACGCCCAGGCGCTCCATGCCGCTGGGCCACTGAAGGCGGGCCTCCAGGATGCCGCCGGCCCGGTTCAGCGTCTGGCCTGCGGCCGCCGTAGCGTCCTCCGCAACCTCAGACGGGAACCATCTCCCGGCGCAGTTGTCGCACCGTCCGCACGGATGGGCGGTCTCGTCGTCCAGGACCGAGGTGATGTACTCCATCCGGCATCCTGCGGTGTCCTGGTAGATCACCATGGAGTCCTGCTCATCCACACGGGCCTCGGCGATGCGGCGGTAGCGTTCGGCGTCGTACACCCATGGCTGCCCGGTGGACTTCCACCCGCCGCCCACACGCTCCACCGCGCCGTCCACTGACAAAACCTTGAGCAGCAGTTCGAGCGGGGTCCGGCGGAGGTCCACCCTCGCTTCGAGTGCCACGGTGGAGAGCGCGGTTCCCGCCTCGGCCAGGGCGGTGAGGACAGCCGCGGCTTTCTCCTCCGACGGCATGGATGCCGTGGCGAAGTACTGCCAGATCTCGCGGTCCTCGGCGCCGGGCAGGAGCAGCACGTCGGCGTTCGCGGCGCCACGGCCGGCACGGCCCACCTGCTGGTAGTAGGCAACGGGTGAGGACGGCGCCCCAAGGTGGACCACAAATCCAAGATCGGGTTTGTCGAATCCCATGCCAAGCGCCGAGGTGGCCACGAGGGCCTTGACCTGGTTGTCCTTGAGGAGCTGTTCGGCGCGTTCCCGGTCCGCCGGGTCGGTTCGTCCGGTGTAGGACAGCACCTCGTGTCCTGCCTCGGCCAGCAGCCGGGCGGTATCCTCCGCGGCTGACACCGTGAGGGTGTAGATGATGCCGCTGCCGGGCAGGTCCGACAGGTGGGTCAGGAGCCAGCCCAGGCGCTGCCTCGAGTCCGGCAGGGACAGCACGCCCAGCCGGAGCGAGTCGCGGCCCAGGGCACCGCGGATGGTGAGGACGCCTGCACCGAGTTGTTCTTCGATGTCGTGCACCACCCGCGAGTTGGCGGTCGCTGTTGTGGCCAGGACCGGCACGGATTCCGGCAACCGGTTGATGAGGTCCGCGATCCTGCGGTAATCCGGGCGGAAGTCGTGCCCCCAGTCCGAGATGCAGTGTGCCTCGTCGATGACCAGGAGCCCGGTCCGCCGGATCAGTTCCGGCAGCTGGTTCTCCCGGAACGAGGGGTTGGTGAGCCGCTCGGGCGATACGAGCAGAACGTCCACCTGGTCCGCGGCCAGCTGCTCGCGGACGGCGTCCCACTCCAGCTGGTTGGCCGAGTTGATGGCAACGGCCTGCACGCCGGCGCGGGCCGCAGCGGCCACCTGGTCCCGCATCAGGGCGAGCAGGGGCGACACGATCAGCGTCGGCCCGGCGCCGCGGCGGCGCAACAGCAGGGAGGCGACAAAGTACACTGCCGACTTCCCCCAGCCGGTGCGCTGGACCACCAAAGCCCGCCGGCCGCCGTCGACCAATGCCTCAATGGCCTCAAACTGGCCGTCGTGGAAATCAGCGGCGGGGTTTCCCACCAGTTCCCGAAGCACCCCCAGCGCCTGCTGATGGGTGGCGGAAGCTGTTCTGCCGGAGTCGGATACTGCGGACAGCGAAGGAGGGGTGTCGGTCAGTGCTGTTTCGGTTACGGCGGCATGCTGGTTATCGACCATTGATTCAGTATCCCAGCCGCCTGCGACACCGGGCATCCCGCCCGCGGGTATGTGGACAGGACGCAAGCAGCCAGGACTCCGTCACAATCGGCGGCCGGCACTGCCCCTCCACAGGCATGGTCCGGGCCCACGTAAGATAAAGCGCGTGACTAGCGAACAGACAACGACTTTTGATCTCTCGGCATCCTTCAAGGCCTACGACGTCCGTGGCATTGTGGGCGAGTCCATCACTGCCGAAATCGTCGAAGCCGTGGGGGCAGCATTCGTGGACGTCCTGCAGCTCGAAGGCGAAACGATCCTCGTGGGCGGGGACATGCGTCCCTCCTCCCCCGAATTCAGCAAGGCCTTCGCGAACGGCGCGGCCGCCCGCGGCGCCAACGTTGAACTGCTGGACCTCATTTCCACCGACGAACTGTACTTCGCCTGCGGCTTCCTCAACCGGGCAGGCGCCACCTTCACCGCCAGTCACAACCCTGCCGGGTACAACGGCATCAAGATGTCCAAGGCCGGCGCCGTGCCCATCTCCTCGGAAACGGGACTCAAGGACATCCAGACCCTCGCCGAGCAGTACCTCAACACCGGCTCCATCCCGGAAGCAGCCAACCGGGGCCTGATCAGCGTCCGTGACGTGCTCAAGGATTACGCCGAGTACCTTCGGAAGCTGGTGGACCTTTCCGGTTCCCGCCCGCTCAAGGTTGTCGTGGACGCCGGCAACGGCATGGCCGGCCTCACCACGCCCGCCGTCCTCGGCGACGCCCTCCTGCCAAAGCTCCCGTTCGACATCGTTCCCCTGTACTTCGAGCTTGACGGTTCCTTCCCGAACCACCCGGCGAACCCGCTGGAGCCGGAGAACCTGCGCGACCTGCAGGCAGCGGTGATCGAGCACGGCGCGGACATCGGCCTTGCCTTCGATGGCGACGCCGACCGCTGCTTCGTGGTGGACGAGAAGGGCGAGCCGGTATCGCCGTCGGCCATCACCGGAATGGTGGCACGCCGCGAGATCGCCCGCGCCAAGGCGCAGGGCGAGGCCGCCCCCACGATCATCCACAACCTCCTCTGCTCCCGCGCTGTCGCCGAACTGGTGGAGCACGACGGCGGCCGGGCCGTCCGCACGCGCGTGGGCCACTCCTTCATCAAGGCAGTCATGGCTGAGGAAGGTGCCGTCTTCGGCGGCGAGCATTCAGCCCACTTCTACTTCCGCGACTTCTGGAACGCGGACACCGGCATGCTGGCCGCCATGCACGTCCTGGCAGCCCTTGGTGAGCAGGCCGGCCCGTTGTCCGAACTTGCGCGTGAATACGAGCCCTACGTCAGCTCCGGCGAAATCAACTCCGAGGTGGAGGACAAGCCGGCCGCCGTCGAACGCGTGCGGGCGGACTTCGCCGGTGAAGACATCAGCATCGACACGCTGGACGGCAGCACGTTCACGGCCAACGACGGCAGCTACTGGTTCAACCTCCGCCCCTCCAACACGGAGCCTTTCCTGCGGCTCAATGCGGAGGCGACCGACCGTGCCACCATGGAGCGGATCCGCGACCGCGTCCTGGCGCTGGTCCGGGCCTAGGCCGGTATGGCTGAACCTCTGCACCCGGGATCCGGAGAAGGCTGGCGCGGCTCCGTCGCCGAATCCACGGCAACCGACCTCGAGAACCTCCTGGGCACCGGCGTCAGCGCCGCCCAGGAGCAGCTCCAGCGCAACGGCGGCTTCCTCCCGTTCGCTTTGACGGTGCAGAACGACGGCGAGGTGCGGCTTGTCGCCGTCTCCCCCGCCGATGCGCCGGAAGGGTCGGACGCAGACTTCGATGCCGACTCCATGATCGGCGACCTCCAGGCCCTGCTCCGGCAGAACCGCGAAGACTTCCGTGCCGCCGCCGTCGTCTGCGACATCATGCTGGTCGAAGAGGACTCGGACGCCATCCACGTGGCGGCCGAGCACCGCGACGGATCGGTCTTCGCAGCGGTGCTCCCCTACTCGGCCGACGCCGCGACCAAGTCCTGGCACTTCGGCGAACTGGGGGCCGATGCCAGCGAACCCACGATCTGGGTGGACTAGACCGCACCCGGGCCATGAAGATCAACGCCTTCGCCGACGTCAGCCTGCGGGCACTCATGGTGCTCGCAGCGGTTCCCGGCGGCGAGCTGCTCACCACGCAGAACGTCGCCGACTCGGTGGGCACGCCCTACAACCACGTCAGCAAAGCCATGGCCAAACTGCGGTCGCTGGGCCTGATCGAGGTTGTCCGCGGCCGGTCCGGGGGTTCCCGTCTCAGCCACGCAGGGCGCACCGCCACCGTGGGCCAGATCCTGCGCGAACTGGACACCCGGACTGACCCCGCGGAGTGCATGGCGGCCACTGGACCCTGTCCGCTCATCAACGAATGCAAGCTTCGGTCCGCGCTGGCCCGCGCCCGCGAAGCCTTCTACCGGGAGCTTGATTCCGTGGTGATCGCCGACCTTCCCGGTTCACGGCAGATGGCGCCCGTCTTCGACATGATCGGACTCCGGCCAGGCCTCTGACCCCGGCTCCTGCTGGGATCAACCCCAGGAATTTCCGCCCTTCCCGCCGCCCCTGCGGCAACGTTGCGACCCAATTTGATTTTGTCTTCTACGGGGCGTAGAAATTGGGATATAAATACACGCATTTGAAATGCGAGTATTTACGACTGGCCGGACGAAGGCCCCGGCCGCTACCTCAGGAGTCCGCATGCTCTCGGAAAAGTCCCGTCCTGTCATCGAAGCCACCCTGCCCCTGGTCGGATCCCGGATCGGCGAAATCACACCCAAGTTCTACGCCCGCCTTTTCGCCGCCCACCCCGAACTGCTGGACGGGCTGTTCAGCCGCTCCAACCAGCGCTCCGGCAACCAGCAGCAGGCCCTTGCCGGCAGCATCGCCGCCTTCGCGGGCCACCTGGTCAACAACCCCGGCACGCTGCCTGAGGCCGTGCTGTCCCGGATCGCCCACAAGCACGCGTCCCTGGGCATCACCGAACCGCAGTACCAAGTGGTCTACGAGCACCTCTTTGCCGCCATCGCCGAAGACCTTGCCGGGGTCATCACCCCGGAAATCGCCGAGGCCTGGACCGAGGTCTACTGGCTGATGGCAGACGCCCTGATCAAGCTCGAGAAGGGGCTCTACGCGGCGCAGGCCAATGACCGGTTGTGGATGCCGTGGCACGTTGCCGCCAAGACCCCCGCCGGCACGGGCGCCATGACCTTCACCCTTGAGCCCGCAGACGACACCCCGGTAACGCCCGCGCTCCCGGGCCAGTACATCAGCGTCAAGGTGGTCCTGCCCGAAGGCCTGCGGCAGGTCCGCCAGTACTCCCTGTCCGCGGACGCCGGCAGCAGCCGCACCTTCACCACCAAGCTGGACGACGGCGGCGAGGTCTCCCCCGTGCTGCACCGCGACGTCCAGGTGGGTGACATCCTCGAGATCTCCAACCCGTACGGCGAGATCACGCTCAAGGACGGCGACGGGCCGGTGGTCCTGGCGTCCGCCGGCATCGGCTGCACCCCCACCGCCTCCATCCTGCGCTCCCTGGCTGAGTCCGGCTCCGACCGCCAGGTCCTGGTGCTGCACGCGGAAAGCACCCTGGACAGCTGGGCGCTGCGCAGCCAGATGACGGACGACGTCGCACGCCTGGACGGCGCGGAACTGCAGCTCTGGCTGGAGAAGCCGGAGGCAGGCGCACGCGAGGGCTTTATGTCCCTGCGCGAGGTGGATCTCCCCGCGGACGCGTCCCTGTACCTGTGCGGGCCGCTGCCGTTTATGCAGAACATCCGCAATGAAGCCATCAACGCGGGCATCCCGGCCACCCGGATCCATTACGAAGTCTTCGGCCCGGACATCTGGCTGGCCAACTAGGTCCCCACCCTGGGCCCGCGGACTCAGGAGGGACGACGGCGGCCCCGCACCTTTTTCAACAAAAGGTGCGGGGCCGCCGTCGTACTTCAGGCTCTCAGTCTTGTCAGCCCAGGCGTTCCTTCAGCCCGGCGAGCTCGGACTGGAGGGCCCCGGGGAGCGAACCGCCGAAGTTGGCGAACCACTCTTCGATGGAAGCGAGCTCAGCGGCCCATTCGGCGGGATCCACCTTGACCGCCTCCTCGACCTGGGCCGGCGTCATGTCCAGGCCTTCAAGGTCGATGGAATCGCCGGTGGGAACGAAACCGATGGGGGTCTCGACAGCTGCGGCCTTGCCTTCGAGGCGCTCGATGGCCCACTTCAGGACACGGGCGTTGTCACCGAATCCGGGCCAGGCGAAGCCGCCCTCGGAATTCCGGCGGAACCAGTTGACCAGGAAGATCCTGGGCAGCCGCTCGGGGTTGGCCTTGGCGGACAGGTTGACCCAGTGGTTCAGGTAGTCGCCTGCGTCGTACCCGATGAAGGGCAGCATGGCCATCGGGTCGCGGCGGAGCACACCAACGGCGCCTGCGGCGGCAGCGGTGGTTTCGGAGGACAGCGTGGAACCCATGAAGATGCCGTTGGACCAGCTGCGGGCCTCGGTGACCAGGGGAATGGTGGTCTTGCGGCGGCCGCCGAAGAGGATGGCGGACAGTTCGACGCCGTCCGGGTTGTGGTATTCCTCGGCCAGCATGTCGATCTGGTCGATCGGGGTGCAGAAGCGCGAGTTCGGGTGCGCGGCCGGCTTGCCGGACTCGGGCGTCCAGGAGTTGCCCTGCCAGTCGGTCAGGTGTGCGGGCACCTCGTCGGTCATACCCTCCCACCAGACGCCACCGTCGTCGGTCAGCGCGACGTTGGTGAAAATGCTGTTGCCCTTGGCGATGGCGCGCATGGCGTTGGGGTTGGTGCCCCAGCCGGTGCCCGGTGCGACGCCGAAGAGTCCGGCTTCGGGGTTGACGGCACGGAGCTCACCTTCCTTGCCGAAGCGCATCCAGGTGATGTCGTCGCCGAGGGTTTCGACCTTCCAGCCCTTAATGGTGGGGTCGAGCAGCGCGAGGTTGGTCTTGCCGCAGGCGGACGGGAAAGCGGCAGCAACGTAGTAGGTCTTCTGCTCGGGAGAGGTGAGCTTGAGGATGAGCATGTGCTCAGCCAGCCATCCTTCGTCGCGTGCCATGACGGAGGCGATGCGCAGGGCGTAGCACTTCTTGCCCAGCAGCGCGTTTCCACCGTAGCCGGAACCGAACGACCAGATGGAGCGCTCCTCCGGGAAGTGGACAATCCACTTGTCGGGGTTGCAGGGCCACGGCACGTCTTCCTGGCCGGGCTCCAGCGGGGCGCCAAGGGAGTGGAGCGCTGGAACGAAGAAGGCGTTGGTTTCGGTGATGCGGTCCAGGACGTCGGTGCCGATGCGGGCCATGATGCGCATTGAGGCAACAACGTAGGCGCTGTCGGTGATCTCGACGCCGAACTTCGGGTCCTCGGCGTCCAGGTGGCCCATGACGAACGGGATGACGTACATGGTGCGGCCGCGCATGGAACCGGCGAACAGACCGCGCAGCTTGTCCTTCATCTCGGCCGGGTCCATCCAGTTGTTGGTGAAGCCGGCGTCGCGCTTGTTCTCGGAGCAGATAAAGGTCTGCTCTTCGACGCGGGCCACGTCGGCCGGGTCGGAGAAAGCGGCAAAGGAGTTGGGGAAGAGTTCCTGGTTGAGGCGGGTCAGGGTGCCGGCCTCGACGAGTTCGTTCGTGAGGCGGGTGTTCTCCTCTTCGGAACCGTCAACCCAGTAGATGCGGTCCGGCTGCGTAAGCTCAGCAACCTCTTCTACCCATGCCAGCAGGCCGGCATGTGTGGTGGGTGCTTTCTCAAGCAGCGGCTTCTGCGCCAGATCGCCCATTGCAGTTCCCTTCCTCGGGGTTGATCGGTGTGTCCTAAATGCTATGGTCCGGACCACTGGGATTTTTTGGCAGTTTGCCGCCTAAAAATGGGGACCGAAACGCCATTCCGCGGAATTTCAAGGTTTATTTGCGGAAAAGTCTACGATTAAGTGACGAAGGTCACCTATACCGGTCTAGTCGCACAGATTACAGGCGTTTCGATTTGGTACTGCGGCAAACCTCGCGTAAAGTAATTCGAGGTTCAGGGAGAGCGGTTCTTCTCCAGGAACACGAGATGCGCCCATAGCTCAGCTGGATAGAGCGTCTGTCTACGGAACAGAAGGTCAGGGGTTCGAATCCCTTTGGGCGCACAAACAAGGTCCGCACCGGTTCGCCGGTGCGGACCTTTTGCGTTAAGCACTGTTACAGCCGGCGTCCCCCGAAGCTCAGGATGTGACGCCGGACGGTCACGGCCCCGGCGTAGGCTTTCCCCATGACGCCGGTGGCTGAGCGCGAATTTGATGTTGTGGTGATCGGGGCAGGCGCCGTCGGCGAGAATGTGGCCGACCGCGTGGTGCAGGGCGGCCTCACCGCAGTCCTGGTTGAGGCAGAGCTGGTCGGCGGTGAATGCTCGTACTGGGCCTGCATGCCATCCAAGGCACTGCTCCGGCCCGGGACGGCCCTGCATGGAGCCCAGACCTCGCCCGGCGCAAAGGAAGCAGTCACCCGCACCCTGGACGCCGCCGCCGTACTGAAGCGCCGCGACTATATGACGGCCAACTGGCAGGATGACAGCCAGGCCGCCTGGGTCCATGACACGGGAATCGAACTGGTCCGCGGCCGTGCCTGGCTCACGGGAACCAAGGCTGTGGAAGTGGCGGGACTGGACGGAACGTCCCATGTCCTCCGGGCACGCCACGCGGTAGTTATCGCCACTGGCTCAACGCCGACTAAGCCGCCCATCGAGGGGCTCGATGGCCTGCAGGTGTGGGGTACCCGCGAAGCCACCTCAGCCAAGGAAGTCCCGGAGCGCCTCGCGGTCCTGGGCGGAGGCGTTGCCGGTACCGAACTCGCACAGGCATTCGCGCGCCTGGGCTCGGCCGTGACCCTTGTGGCCCGGAGCAGGCTGCTGGGCGCCTTCCCCGAGGAAGCCGCCCGGCTGGTGGGAGCAGGCCTGCGCGCGGACGGCGTTGAACTCCGCCTCCACACGTCCACCGAACGAATCAGCGCGAACGACGACGGCACGTTCAGCCTGCTGCTTGGAGACGGCACCACTGTCACTGCGGACAAAGTCCTGGTTGCGACGGGGCGGCACCCGGCACTGGAAGGGCTGGGCCTGGAAAGCCTCGGCTTCACGGCCGGCAGGGACGGGAACCTGGCCCTGTCAACCGATACCACCGGACTGGTGCAGGACGCGCCGGGCGCCGACCCGTGGCTGTACGCAGTGGGGGACGCCGCCGGCCACAACCTCTACACCCACCAGGGCAAATACGAGGCACGCGCCACCGGTGACGCCATTGCGGCCCGGGCGAAGGGTGAGCTGCAGGGTACGCCCCAGGACTGGAGCCGGTACGCACAAACGGCCAACAGGCATGCGGTGCCTGGGGTGGTTTTCACCGACCCCGAACTGGCTTCCGTGGGCCGCACCGTGGAAGCTGCCAGGAAGGACGGGTTCACCGTCTCCTCAGTCGAACTGCCTATCCAGGTGGCCGGGTCCTCGCTGCACTCGGAGAACTACGAGGGGTGGGCCCAGCTGGTGGTGGACGAGGACCGGAAGGTACTCCTCGGCGCGACTTTCGCCGGCCCGGACGTTGCGGAACTGCTGCATGGGGCCACGATCGCCGTGGTGGGCGAGGTTCCGCTGGACCGGCTTTGGCATGCGGTTCCGAGCTACCCCACCATCAGCGAGGTGTGGCTCCGGCTCCTCGAGAAGTACGGGCTCTAGCACCATTGATTCCTATTTGAACTGACCAGTCAGTTTAGATAGGCTGGAAGGGCAGCTGCATTCCCGTGAAAGGCCATCTTGCTCTCAGCGCACCAGCTCCATGTCAAAGGGCGGCGCGATCCGCTGCTTCCCGCCACCTCGATCATCACCGGCAGGGGTGAACTCCTGCTTGTCACCGGCGCCCGGCAGGACCACAGGACCAGCCTCGCCCTTGTCCTTAGCGGCAGGATGAAGCCCACCGGCGGCACCATCTCATGGGACGGCCACCGGCGGACCCGGCAGCTTAGGCTCTCGGCCGGCCTGGTGGACTCCCCCGGCGTCAACGAACCCGAAGAGCACCTCAGCGTCCGGGACCTCGTTTCGGAAGACCTGGCGCTGGTGCCGCGCCGCTACCGCGGAGCCCTGGTCAGCGGGCCATGGCTCAAAGTGAACAGCTTTGAGGACATCGCCGGGCTTTGGACCGAACAGCTGGACCCGCGCCGCAGGCTCGAGCTCCTGACGGCGCTGGCCCTGGCCAACCCGCACACGGACCTGCTGGTCGTCGATTCGCCGGACCGGCACACCGCAGATGCCCATGACTGGCTGCCGCGGCTGCAGCAGCTGGCGTCCGACGGCGGGCGGCCGCTCGCCGTCGTCGCCACCGTCAGCTCCCTTCCGCCCACGTGGGCAGGCCCGTCGGCCGCTATCGGCAACGCCGCGCAGGCGCAGGATCCCGAAGACCGGCAGGACGTCCCCGCCCCCGAGCATCACGACACCCGACTCGAAACTGAGGTTGCCAAGTGACCGTTCTGCGGCTGGCCCGCTCTGAACTCAAGCGCATGACCGGCGGGCTGCTGCCGAAGCTGACCATCCTGGCACTGGCCATGGTGCCGCTGCTGTACGGCGCCGTGTACCTGTACGCGAACTGGGACCCGTACGGAAACCTGGACCACCTCGATGCCGCCCTGGTCGTGGAGGACACCGGCGCCACCGCCAGCGACGGGACACCGTTGGCCGCCGGAACCAAGGTGGCGGACAGCCTGGTTGAGGGCAACGTCTTCCACTGGGTGCGCGTGGACAGTACCGAACAGGCGGACCAGGGCGTCAGCGACGGCAAGTACGCCTTCGCCCTGAAGATTCCGGCGGATTTCTCGGCCAACCTGGTGTCCCCCGGAAGCTTCGATTCCGCCAGCCAGGCCATGCTGAACGTCACCACGAACGACGCCAACAACTATCTGCTCAGCACCATCGTGGACAAGCTGACCACCTCGGTGCACAGCACCGTGGCCACAGAGGTGGGCGAAGAAACGGCGAACCAGCTGCTGACGGGCTTTGGAACCATCCACTCACGGATGGTGCAGGCGGCTGACGGCGCCACCCGTGTGGCCGACGGCGTAGCCGGCCTCAGGGACGGCGCCGCGTCACTGCACCAGGGCACCACCGCCCTCAGCACCGGCGCCGCCGACCTGTACGCCGGCCAGCTCAAACTGCGGGACGGCGCCAACCAGCTGACGGACGGCGCGGGCCAGCTCAGCAGCGGGCTCTCCACCCTCAAGGACAGGACTGCGTCCCTGCCCACCGATTCGCAGACGCTCGCCAACGGCGCCGCGCAGGTTGCCGCCGGGAACGCCCAGTTGAACGCCAAGTTCCAGGACGTGGCAGCCCAGCTCGAAGCCGCGGACCAGGGGCTACGGACCAGGGTCATCGAGTCCAACACCAGGCTGGTCGCGTCCGGGGTGCTGACGCAGGAACAGGCAGACAGCATCCTCGCCGACTTCGATGCAACGGCGGCGTCCAGCCCGGTCGCGGCGGCGAAGGCGAAGATCCAGACGGACGCGGCGCAGGTCCAGCAGCTGGCCGACGGGGCCGAGTCGGTCAGCATGGGTGCCTCCCAGCTCGCCGCGGGGACCCCGGCCTTGAAGGAGGCCGTCCAGCAGGCATCCGCCGGCGCAGACCAGCTGCACACCGGAGCCGCGACGCTGGCAACGGGCGGGCAGGCGGCGGTTGACGGTGCGGCCAACCTCAGCGACGGTGCGAAGAAGCTCGACGACGGCGCTGCCCGCCTGGCTGCGGGCACGGTCACGGCGGCGGACGGCTCCCGCACCCTCGCGGAGGAGATCAGCAAGGGAGCCGGCCAGGTCCCCAACCCGGACGCCAGCCAGAAGGACAACCTGTCCCGGGTCATGGCAGACCCGGTGGCGGTCAGCAACGTGTCCCAGGCGAAGGCCGATTCATACGGCGCGGGCCTGGCACCCTTCTTCCTCACGCTGGCCCTGTGGATCGGCATCTTTATGCTGGTGCAGGCCATGCGGCCCATCACCCGGCGGGCCCTCGCGTCCAACGCACCCTCATGGAAGATCGCCCTGGGCGGCTGGCTTCCCTTCCTGGCCGTCTCCGCGGTACAGGCCACGCTCCTGACGCTCGTTGTGAACCTCGCCCTCGGCCTCGACCCGGCGCATCCGGTCCTGATGTGGCTGTTTATGCTGGCGGCGGCCATGGCGTTCAGTGCCATCATCCAAGGCATCGTGGCGCTGCTGGGATCACCCGGCAAACTGCTGGTGCTGATCCTGCTGGTCCTGCAGCTGGTCTCCTCCGGCGGCACCTTCCCCTGGCAGACGACCCCGCAGCCCCTCCATGTGGTGCACGAGGTCCTCCCCATGGGATACGTGGTCACCGGGATGAGGCACCTTATTTACGGGGCCGACCTCTCCATGATCGTCCCCACCGTCATCGGGCTCCTCGGTTACACCCTGCTGGGCGCCGGAATGTCCATCCTCGCGGTGCGGCGGAACAAATACTGGACGCTGAAGGCGCTCAAACCGGAGATCGCGGTATGACCTCCGGTCCGCCGCCCGCGGAAGGGCCGGATACCACCGGCGGCACGGCGGGGGCAAAAGGTTCCCGACCCGTCCGCACCACCGCCACACGGCAGAAGCTGTTCGACGCCTCCATGGAACTCATCGGCCAGCGCGGGGCCGCCAGCGTCACGGTTGATGAAATTGCTGCTGCCGCCGGCGTGTCCAAGGGCACCGTTTATTACAACTTCGGCAGCAAATCCGAACTCATCGCGCAGCTGCTGCGGCACGGGGTGGACATCCTCAAGGCCCGGCTGCTCAGCGCCGCCCGCGGTGTGCCCGGAGAAACGGCCGCAACTGGGGCGGCCGGCAGCGACCCCTTGCTTGCCATGGAGGAAATGATCGGCCAAGCCATGGATTTCATGGCGGAGTACCCGTCCTTTGCCCGCCTCTGGGTCAGCGAGAACTGGCGCATTCCCAGCGAATGGCAGGGAACCTTTGCCGAGCTGCGCGGCGAACTGCTCGAAGTGATTGCCCATGCGGTGGAAAGCGTGGCCGCCGTCTACCCCGTGGATGAATCAGTCTCCCGGGGCAGCCTGGAAACCGCCATCTTCGGCGCCTGCTTTGTGGTGGGCCTGGACCGGCAGACCTACAACCCCGAACGGAGCCGTGACCAAAGCGTTGCGGCAATCATGGCCATTATGCGCGGCTACGTGCTGAACCCGCCTGCCCCTCGGGAATGATGGTGGACATGCGCCACATGGGGAAGAGCGGAAAGTTCGCCGTCATTACCGGGATCGCCGCGGCAGGACTGCTTGTGCTGACCGGGATGACGCTGGCCATGCCGGTCTTCAACGCGTTCATGGGAGTACTGGCGCTGGCGTACCTGTCGGCCATCGCCGAACTCCTGGCGCGGCGCCGCCGGGCTGCCCTGCTGGCAACCGGCGCCGGGACAAGCCTGACGCTGGCGTTCGCCCTCGCTTTCCTGAGCACCTGGGAACTGGCCTACGACGGGCAGTCCTCGTTCCTTGGCACTCCCCTGCCCACGGACGACCCCGACAACTATTTCGTCGGCGCCGGAGTGTCTGCTGTAGCCACACTGCTGGTCCTGTTCCTCGGAGTCGCCTGGCCCCCGGGGCGGAGATTGGCACCGGCTGCGGGCAGGAAAACCGCAGCACAACGCAGACCCGCCACAGCTCCCCGCAGCGCAAGGGCCGCCGCGGCGAAGAGCGCGCCGGGCAGGGGAGCCGCCGCCCAACGAAGTCCTGCACCGCGCATCCCGGCGCGTGCGGCGGCAGGCAAGCGCCCGACGTCGTCCGCTTCACCTGCCCGACGACCCGCACCCAAGCCGGGAAACAGGTCCGTGCCCCGGCGGTAAAACCTTCCACTGGAGGCCCCTGCCCGCCGCGGGCGCCCTCCACGTCGGCAAGCCGCGGTAGTCCGTCGGTACTTACGTACTGATAGCGGCGCTCAGTGCGCGCGCGGAACTTTGAACCGGGTGATCCGGGCGTCCTGTCCGTCCAGCTCCGCCCACGGTTTCTCGGTTTCCAGGACGGTGAGTGCGCTGGTGGGAAAGTGCGTGGCGGCATCCATGTAGGCGTCGTGGTCCGAATCGCGCGACGCCAGGTGCATCGCGAGGTCCTGCACGCCGGGCAGGTGGGCGATCAGCATCAGGGTGGTCACCGTGTCCGGAACGTGGTTGATCACGGAAAGCATTCGCAGGGCGGATGCCGCGTACAGCCCCTCCTCAAGCTTGGGGGTGGGGGCTTTGTCACCCAGTTCAGAGCACACCCAGGTGCAGGTCTGCCGGGTCCGCAGGGCGCTGGAGCAGAGGATGAAGTCGGGGACGATGTTGTGTTTGAGCAGCCAGCGTCCGGCCAGGGGCGCTTCCCGGTGGCCCCGCTCCTCGAGCGGCCGTTCGTGGTCAGCCACGCCACCAGGCCAGTCGGCCTTGGAATGGCGCATGATCACTAGCCGGCGAAGATGGTGCTCACTCATGGCCCAAGCCTAACGAACCCGTCAGCGCTGCTGTGCCCCTACAGCAAAAGGCGCCCGCCCCGCTGGGGACAGGCGCCTTTCGTTCAGAAGCTAGATCGAGTATTCCGGAGCGGCCCAGACGACCACCTCGGGGTGCTCGTAGAAGCGGTAGCCCTGGCCGCGGACGGTGCGGACCGTGTTGGCCAGGCGGCCCAACTTGGAGCGGAGCCGGCGGATGTGGACGTCGATGGTGCGCTCGTTCGGCACTTCCTCGGCGTTCCGCCAGAGGCCTTCGAGCAGCTCGTCGCGGCCGACGGTGCGGGTGCCGTTTTCCACGAGGTAGTTCAGGAGCTCGAACTCCTTGAAGGTCAGGTTGAGGGATTCGCCGTCGAGGTGAACCTCCCGGCGTGCAAGGTCGATGAGGACACCGGAGGGGCGCGGCTCCTGCGGCTGCTGCGGCCGGGGAGTCTCGGTGCGCTGGCGGGAGTTCACCGTGGGGTCGCCGAAGGTGGAGCGGACGACGTCGAGCGCGGAACCCGGGGTGCCGGCAGGGGCTACGGCGACTGCCGCGTAGCTCTCGGCACCGGTAACCAGCGACTGGGCGTAGGCGCGGATTTCCTGGGCCAGTTTGGCGATTGAGGTGCCGGCAGCCGCGGCGGTTTCCTCATCGATGCCCATGTAGAGGACAAATCCGCGGGCCACGTTGTCATTGGCTACGGGACGCACCGCGTTGGGCCCCGCCACTACCGGAGTGGGAGCGGTGACGGGTGCGGAGTCTGCCGCCGGAACTGCCCGGAGCTGCCCGTATGAATTGGGGTTGTAGCCCTGCGGCGTGTAGCCCTGTGCGGGGAAGCCGTTCCCGGCAGAGGGAGCGAGGGCCGGGCGTGGACCGAAGCCGGGGCGCAGGCCGGATGGCTGGCCCGCCTTGGCGGCGTTACGGACGGAGATGTGGACGTATCCGGATGCAACAGACATGGAATGCTTACCTCAATGTGAATGGCCGCCATCGCGGCTCGAATGCTGGGTTTCCCCGCACTGCGAACTGGGGAGGGGCGCCCGACGCTGGGCTGGGGGGCGAATGCCTAAGAACTTCGGCGGGTGGGAAGGTCAGGCGTGCATTCGACAACAGCGCATGTCGGCAGCAGCTGATGTGCTGGGCCAATATTCTGCGGCTGCAGGTGCTGTTGAGTTCTTGTTCACATTGGAAGTGTGCAGCGTAACAATGGCAACTTGCAAGTAACAATGGACCGAATCGTCCGCATCGTGAGACGAAATGCTCTATTGTGGCGCAGATCACGATTCTGGCGGACCCCAAAGAATAACGCTCGTTATCCGAGCAGCCGGCCCGATAACGGCGTTTGGCGAAATATAGTTCGACAGGCGCGGGCAAAAGGACGCTTTTATTCAACTGAGTGCGGAATGCCAAAATCGCTCCTCAAGCCCGACGCCCCTGTCCAGCCCGATGCGCTCCGGGGAAAAGATTTTTCCCGTCCGAACGTCCGGAAATGAGCCCGGGACTACCCTGCCCTCCTGCTAGAGGGTGCCAGGCGGGTGCCCGCGCGACCAAGCTGCCGGTTCGCTGCAGGACCTTGCCCAGCTGGCTACGCTGGCATTCACAGCCTGCGCACAGGAAAGCCAAAGCCGGGCTACACCCACCGATCGGAGAGTTGTCCCATGGCCACTTCGCACTCCATGACCAACAACCTTCCCAAGCTGTCCCACCCGGACGGCTCCCCCATCCGTGCCCTTGTGGTCGATGACGAGCCCAGCTTGTCCGAACTGATGAGCATGGGCCTGCGGATGGCTGGATGGTCCGTCGCCGTGGCCGCGGACGGCCCCGAGGCCGTGAAGCTCGCAAAGGACTTCCGCCCGGACGTGCTGGTGCTGGACGTGATGCTTCCGGGGTTCGACGGCGTCGAACTGCTGGGCAGGATCCGCGCCTTTGCTCCCGAGGTGCCCGCGCTCTTCCTCACCGCGAAGGATGCCGTCCAGGACCGGATCGTGGGGCTGGCCGCCGGGGGCGACGACTACGTCACCAAGCCGTTCAGCATGGAGGAGGTCATTCTCCGGCTGCACCGCCTGGTGCAGCGTTCCGGGGTCGCAGCCATGGACACCGCCGAACTGGTCGTTGGCGATCTTGTCCTCAACGTCGACACGCGCGAAGTCACGCGGGCCGGGGAGGACGTCCAGCTCACCGCCACACAGTTCGAACTGCTCCGCTACCTTATGGAAAACCCTAAGCGCGTCATCAGCAAGGCGCAGATCCTGGACAGGGTATGGGACTACGACTTCGGCGGGCAGGCCAACATCGTGGAGCTCTACATTTCCTACCTGCGCAAGAAGATCGACGCCGTCCACCCGCCCATGATCCATACCGTGCGTGGCGCCGGTTATGTGATCAAGCCCGCGGAGTAGGCTGTCATGCCCTTCCCCCAGGCTCCGGCCCAGCATTCCCGGAGCTGGCTCAAGCCCGCCACCTGGCACCTGCGGACCAGGCTGATCCTGCTCGCGATGGCGCTGCTGATCGCCATTTGCGGCGCCGTCGGGGTGGCCAGCTATGTATCTATGGACGCGTTCCTCACTCGCCAGCTGGATGACCAGCTGAGCCAGGCCGCCGAACGGGCCAACGATCCCGGCCGCCCTCCAATGGGCGGTTTCAACGGCCGCGACCCCCTGGACGCCCGAGGACAGAGCGTGGGCACGGTCAATGCCCGGATCGTGAACGGCCAGGTGAACAGCGGCGGCTTCCTCGCCTCGGATACCAGCCGGTCGGCGCTGTCCGCCGACGACAAAAAGGTTTTGCTCGCACTCGCCACCGATGCCCGGCCCGTGGACCGGAAGCTGTCCAACGGCGCGTACCGGCTTGTAGCCGTGCAAACGGACTTCGGCGACGTCCTGGTCACCGGCCTCCCGCTCGCCGGCAAGCAAAGCACCCTCGCTTCCCTGGTCTGGACCTTCGTTTTTGTATCGCTGGGCGGCCTGCTGCTGATCGGCCTCGTGGGAACGGTACTGATCCGGCGCACCATGAAGCCGCTCGAACAGCTGTCCGCGGTTGCCACCCGCGTGTCGCAACTGCCCCTCGACGCCGGTGAGGTCGCGCTGGCGGTCCGCGTGCCGCCGTCGAACGCCAACCCGGGCACCGAAGTGGGCAGCGTGGGCCACGCACTGAACCTGATGCTGGACAACGTGGCGAACGCGCTGCAGGCGCGGCAGAAGAGTGAGACCAAGGTGCGTCAATTCGTGGCCGACGCATCGCACGAGCTGCGGACACCGCTAACGGCCATCCGCGGCTACACGGAGCTGATGCGGATGACGGAGCGATTCACCCCCGACGGGCAAAAATCCCTGGCCAGGGTGCAGAGCCAGTCGGAGCGGATGACCGCGCTGGTGGAGGACCTCCTGCTGCTGGCACGGCTGGACGAGGGCCAGCCGCTGAAGCTCAGCGAAGTGGACCTCACGCAGCTGGTGGTCGAAAGCGTCAGCGACGAGAAGGTCATGGCCCCCGGGCACACGTGGCGGCTGGAACTGCCGGACGGGCCCGTGCTGGTCAAGGGCGATGCGTCCCAGCTGCGCCAGGTGCTCATGAACCTGCTGTCGAACGCGCGGAAGCATACCGCCGCCGGCACCACTGTGGTGACGGGAGTTGGCACCTCGCCGGAGGGCACGGCGGTAGTCACGGTAACGGACGACGGCGGCGGCATCCCGGCAGAGTTTGTCGACCACGCGTTCTCCCGCTTTGCCCGCGCAGACGCCGCCAGGAAAGGTACGGAAGACGCGGAAGGTGCGGGCGCCGCCGAGGGCACCAGTGGTCTCGGCCTGTCTATTGTGCAATCCATTGTGGAGGCTCACGGAGGCCGGGTAACGGTGTCATCACGGCCCGGCTGCACGCAGTTCACAGTTCAACTGCCTTCCTTCGATGTTTAGGCAAACCGACGCGCCGTCATTCGTGATGTCCGTTACCTAAATGTGACTTAAGCAGCGCCTTCCTGTACCGTCGATTGGGTGCGGTTCCCGTTCGGGCCGCGTATCCGGATGACGCCAAGCTCTGCCACTTCCCGGATTCCGTTTGATCCAAGGCAGAGGCGGGGGACCCACCGTCCCGGGCATCGATTGCCCTAGGGGTTAAGCCAGCACGTGTCTGTTCCGTGCGGCCGGATGCCCTCATCCGAACCCGACAGCTAACTCCGCAGGTGTGAGAGGCGATCAATCATGTTCAAATTCCCGGTACAGCCGCGCGCAAAACACGAGTCGGACAGCAATACACAGCGTCCCGCGGGCAGGAAGTTCACCTTTGGCCAGCGTGCCGCCGTCCTCACCGCAGGCGCCGCCCTGCTGGTGGGCGGAGTGGGTGCCGCAGGACAGGCCACCGGTACGCTGGCCCCCTCAGCGTCAACCACCGCGGCGCCCGCAGATTCCGATGCCAGCATGAGCATCGAAAAGAGCGAGATCCGGTCCAACCCGGCCGAGTCCCCTGCACCGGCTCCGATCAACGTGGTTCCGCAGGCCGCCGAGCCGGCCCCTGCGCCCGCCCCCGAGCCGGCTCCCGCTCCGGAACCCGCGCCCGCGCCCGAGCCGGCACCCGAGCCCGCTCCCGTCGTCGCGGTCAACGACCCTGCCGGCGCGCAGGCCTACGCCGCCGGCCAGCTGGCTTCCTACGGCTGGGGCCAGGACCAGATGCAGTGCCTGGTGACCCTGTGGGACAAGGAGTCCGACTGGACCACCACGGCCACCAACCCGAGCAGCGGCGCCTACGGCATCGTCCAGTCCCTGCCCGCCGAAAAGATGGCCAGCGCCGGCGCGGACTACCTCACCAACTACCGCACGCAGATCAACTGGGGCCTGAACTACATCAAGGAGCGCTACCAGTCTCCGTGCGGCGCCCTGAACTTCCACCTGGGCAACAACTGGTACTAAACCAGCCCTGAGCAGGACCCACTGCATCCCCGGCCGCCTCAGCGTCCGGGGATGTACTGCACCGCCCACCGGTTGCCGTCCGGATCGGCGAAATAGACGAAGTGGCCCCAGGCCTGGATGTCCACGTCGCTGACTTCCACACCGTTGTTCTTCAGGTGGTCGTGGGCCGCCTGGATGTCGCTGACCACCAACTGGAGGTTTGAGCCGGTGCCGGGAGGCGCGTCGGTGAGCCCTTCGCCGATGCAGATGGAACAGGCTGAGCCGGGCGGCGTCAGCTGTACAAAGCGGATGCCGTCGGAGGGCCGCTCATCAAAATCGGGATTGAAGCCGACCTTGTTGACGTAGAAATCCTTGGCGCGGTCCACGTCGGACACGGGGACAAACACAAGTTCCAGTTTCCAGTCCATGGGCACAGGCTAGCCAACGGCCCGGGCAGCGGAAAGGGTTGTGTCCTAGCCAGCGATGCCGTAAAGGCGGTCCCCCGCGTCCCCGAGGCCGGGAACGATGTAGGACTTCTCGTTCAGTTTCTCGTCGATGGAGGCCAGGACGATGGTCACGTTGGCGCCGGAGAGTTCCTCTTCCAGCTTGGCGAGGCCTTCCGGCGCGGCCAGCAGGCAGATGCAGGTGACGTCCGAGGCGCCGCGCTTGAAGAGGAACTTTATGGCTTCGCGCAGGGTTCCGCCGGTGGCCAGCATCGGGTCCAGCACAAAGATCTGCCGGCCGGTGAGGTCCTCGGGGAGGCGCTCGGCGTACGTGATGATGTCCAGGGTTTCCTCGTCCCGGGCCATCCCCAGGAAGCCGACTTCGGCCGTGGGCACCAGCTTGGTCATGCCTTCCAGCATGCCCAGGCCTGCGCGGAGGATGGGAACGACGAGCGGGGTGGGCTTGGTGAACGCGGTGCCCACGGTGGTGCTGACGGGCGTCTCGATGGTCACCGGTTCGGTGCGGACGTCCCGGGTTGCCTCGTAGGCCAGGAGCGTCACCAGCTCCTCCGTGAGCTGCCGGAACACGGGCGACGGGGTGTTCTTGTCCCGCAGGACGGTGAGCTTATGGGCGACGAGCGGGTGGTCCACAACGAGAGTGCGCATTGGTAAAAACTATCACCCGCGCTATTCCTTTCCGTGACCCGGGCTCCGGCCCGTGCTGCGCTCAGGACCCTGCCCGGCGGTCCGGTCAGTGTCGCGCCCGGAACTCCGGTTTGTGCCGGCGTCGTGATGGATGGCGTCCGCCACAACATCGCGCACCACGGGGTGCTCAAAGGTGGGTGCCGGGCCCGCGTGCTCCCTGCGCCTGATGAGATGGAACAGCCGGTGGGCCAGGATGACCATGGACACCCAGGCCAGTCCGAGGAACCAGCCGGCCATCACGTCCGTGAGCCAGTGGTGGCCCAGGAACACGCGGCTCAGGCCCATGGCGACAATGAAGATGGTTCCCGCCGTGATCGCCGTGATCCGTACCCAGAGCAGCTGGAACTGAAGGCAGATGATGTAGACCAGGACGCCAATCACCACGGTCGTGTTCAGTGTGTGGCCGCTGGGAAACGACGGGGTGGATTCATACGGCGGAACCGCTTCCGAGTGGTCCGGGCGGGTCCTGCCCACCAGCCGCTTGCCCACTGTGGTGGCGGTGGTGGATACCGCCGCGGCCCCGGCCACCAGGACGATAGGCCGCCAGGTCCGGCTCAGGAACGTCAGCCACGCTGTGAGGATGCTCGCCAGGATGGGCATTCCGACGCCGCCGCCCACGTTCGTGAAGCCGGTGACGAAGGCATCCGTTTCGGGATTCCGCAGCGTCTGAGCGTATTCCAGGGCGGGAATATCAAGGCTCGCCAGCCCTTCGTCGTCCACCACGTTGGAGTACACCTCGGCACCGAGCAACGCCATGGCCACAACCAGCGACCCACCAATAATCATGGTCAGCCACAACGCGGCATACGGCTTGATCCATCTGTCCACACGGTCACGGACGGTGCTCACTGTGCCTCCCGGCGCTGGTCGTCACGGGCTTTGGGTATCCTCCGAAACTATCATTGAGCCATGGTCTCCGCTGGAAAATTCAACACATGGATGGGGTTCGCCCTCGCCGAAGCCCGGCGTGCCCTCGATACGGAGGATGTTCCGATCGGCGCCGTGGTGTTGGGCCCCGACGGCGATGTACTCGGTTCAGGGCGCAACCAGCGTGAAGAGCTTGGTGACCCCACGGCGCACGCTGAGGTGGTGGCCATCCGGCAGGCGGCAGAACGGCTGCGTGAACTGGCCGCCGTGAATGGCGGGAAGGCGGACGGCTGGCGCCTGTCCGATTGCACCCTGGTGGTCACCCTGGAACCTTGCGCGATGTGCGCGGGGGCGATTGTCCTCGCCCGGATTCCGCGGGTGGTCTTCGGAGCCTGGGACGAAAAGGCCGGCGCCGCAGGCTCTGTGTTCGACGTCCTGCGGGAACGCCGACTCAATCACTGGGTGGAGGTCTATCCGGGAATTCGGGAGGCGGAGTGCGCGGCGCTGCTTCGCGATTTCTTTGCCGGGCACCGGAGCCGCCTGTAGCAGCACATGCCGGAACGGTGCTGACTGCCCTGGTACTGACTGCCTTGGTGCTGCCCCCAGGGTTGAGCCCGTTACGGGGAACCTGACGCCTTCAGTGCGTCCAGGACGGTCGCCGCCATCCGGTCCCAGCCCGGCAGCCTTCCCCGTGCTTCCGCCGCAGCGGTCCTCCACTCCCGACGGGTGCCTGGGTCCTCCAGCCAACGCCGCAGGACCTGTGCCAGCCGTCGTGGGTTCTCCTTGTCCCCTGCCGCCAGCGGCACCACTGCGCCCGGAAGCCGGGGCCCGCCGTCGTCCGCTGTGAGCATGGCCAGCCCCAGCGCTTCCACCGCCCCCGTTCCCTCCCGCACTACCACGGGAATGCCGCGTGCCAGGGACTCGGTGACAACCATGCCAAACGCCTCGGCTTCGGACACCAGGAGGCTGAGGTCTGCGGCGTGCCACTCGGTTTCGAGGGGGTTGCCTGTGAGCTCGCCTGCGAGCTCCACCCGGCCTTCCAGCCGGTGCCGGCTGATGGCGGCACGCACGTCCATCGCGTAGTCGCTGTCCGCCTGGTCCGTGCCCACCAGCGCAGCAGTCCACTCCAGGTCCTTGACCATGGCCAACGCTTCGACGGTGAGCAACTGGTCCTTGTTCGGCAGGAGTGCCGCGACAACGATGATCCGGGGTGGACGGGAACCGGCTGCGGCAGGCGCGGGATCGACCCCCGGGAGGGCAACATGGACCCGGGCAAGCCCGTGCCGCTCCTTCAGGACCGCGGCCGTGCTGCTGCTGGTGCCGATGACACCGGAGGCCGCGCGCATGGCCCGGGCTTCACGCGCCACCGCCTCGGCTCCATATGTTTCGGGAACCACCATGTGGGCAAGGACCCAGGTGGTGCGGCCAGCCCTCGCGGCGTACTCGAGTTCGCCTGGGGCGCCAACGGCGACCAGCCCGTCCACGATGACCACGGCGGCCCCGGCGCCCGCGTCCGCTTCCCACGCCCCGAGGAGGCTCCCCAGCCGGCGTCGTTCCCTGGCTGATGCATCCGGCCATGATCCGTCAACGGCCTGCACCTCCACGTCGGCTCCCAGGGTGGTGAGACCGCGCGCCAGCCTGGCGTTGTACGCATTCCCGCCGGAGTTGTAGCGGATATTGCCGGGAACCAGCATGCGGATGGGGCGCATCGTGGTCAGGCCGCTTGCGGTCAGGCGGCGGTGAGGTCCAGCGAATAGGTAGCCCAGGCGTCGGGATTTTCCCGCAGCGTAACGTCGACGCCGTCGAGGTGGCGGCCGTCGTCGTGGTCCTTGATCTTCGTGGCCACCGCCTGCGCGATGTACTCCGCGAGGGCCTCCGTGGTGGTGAGTTTGCCCTCGAAGTCCGGGTGCTCGTCCAGGTTGCGGTAGTTGAGCCCGGCAAGGACCTCCTCGATAACGGTGCCGGCTGCGCCGATATCCAGGACGATGGCGTCCTTGTTCAGGGCGCGACGGCGGAACCCCACCTCGGCCACGAAGGTGGCCCCGTGCAGGGCCTGGGCCGGGCCGAATGCCTCGCTCGGCAGGCTGTGGGCGATCATGAAGTGGCGGCGGACGGTCAGGCTGAACATGAGTTACCTCGTAGCTTCGGCGTTGCGGGGATGGTCCTGCGGGTACTCGATGACGTGGCACAGCGCGTCGAGTGTGCCGCGCGAAAGGCTCTGGACGACGTCGGGCAGTTCCTCGAACGGCGACGAACCGGTGAGGAACGCGTCGAACACAGGATCTGCAAGGAGCGACACTGCAAGGTCCAGGCGGTCGGCGTTGGTGCGGCGGTGGCGGCGGGCACGGGCGACGACGCCCACCTGGCTGGCCCTGATCGACAGCCGGCGGGCGTGGAAATCCTCGCCGAGCGGGAGCGTCACCTCCCGGTTGGCGTACCAGGACATCTCAATGACGTCGCCTTCGTCGCCCACCAACTGGAGGCTGCGTTCAAGGCCCTCCTGCGATGCGGAGCAGTGGAAGACGATGTCGCAGTCGGCCAGGGCGGACTCCGGATTGGCGAAGTCCACGTTCAATGTGTCAGCGAGGCGCTTGCGGTCGGGGTCCAGGTCCACCAGTTGCAGGCGCTGCAGCGGGAAGGTGCGCAACAGGGTGGCAACCATACCGCCGACCAGGCCCGCTCCGACCACGGCGACGCGGTCACCGAGCCGTGGGCCCGCTTCCCAGAGGGCGTTAACCGCCGTTTCGACCGTGCCCGTTAGGACTGCCCGCTGGCTGGGGACGTTATCCGGGATCCTGGTCAGCTCCTTGACCGGGACCACGTAGCGGTCCTGGTGGGGGTTCAGGCAGAAGACGCGTTGGCCCTTCCAGTCGTCCGGTCCTTCCTCGACGACGCCCACGGAGAGGTAGCCGAACTTCACCGGGCCGGGAAAGTCGCCTTCCTGGTGCGGAGCCCGCATTTCCTCGGCAACGCGGGGCGGGACGGCCGCACGGTGGACCACCATCTCGGTTCCCTTGCTGATCCCGGAGTAGAGGGCACGAACCAGCGCTTCACCGGGGCCGGGGCTGCGGAGTTCCTCGGAGCGGAGCTCACCTTGCTCACAGCCGGTGGTCCAGTATGCGGTTGCGTGAACGGGATCGTGCGAGTTAGTCATCTTGCTGATGAATCTAGCCGGAGGGAGCTGCGCAGGGAAAGTCCGACGGCGGGAGGTTGCGTTCGCCGGGGCACGGAGCGTTTGGGGCGGCTGCGGGCAGCGCACCGTCCAGTGGCGGGGCTGGCTGCTTTGCATGGGGTAGGAGTCCGGGTGGCCAGTGGGGTGGTTGCCAGTCCTGGTGTTCGCTGGCGTAGTACCGGCCCGCGGGTGAGATCCAGCCGGGTGGTTCGTCCCGTGTTGCGGGGGTGGGGTGCCAGCCGGAGGTGTGTTTCATCCGGTGATGTTTCGGGCAGGGCTGTCCCAGGTTGCTGACCCCGGTACTGCCGCCGTGCTGCCAGGCCAGCAGGTGGTCGGCTTCGTTGTCGAGGGAGTTGTTGCTGCAGCCCGGGAACGGGCATTTACCGTCCCGCAACCGCAGCCACCGCCGCAGCGCCTCCGAGACCCGGTAACTGGTCCGGCCGATCTCCAGCGGCGCCCCGTCCCGCGGATCCACCAGCACCCGGTGGAACGACTCCGCCCCCTCAGCCACCAGCTTCCTCGCCATCGACGCCGGGATCGGGCCGTGCCCGTCAAGAATGGCCGGTTCATCCGTGGCCCCGAGCAGCGAGAACACCGGCACCATCACCAGCACCTGCGCCCGCGGCACCGGCGCCTTCCCCAGCCTCAAATACCCCTCGTCCGGCTCTGCGTTACCGGCGAAAGCCGCCTCGTGGCCACCATCATCCTCGCGGCTGAAGGTTGCGCCGAGCAGCAGGTCCACCGCGATATCAGGGCGGAGCTGGGTCAGGGTGCGTGGTTCGTCCGGGCCCTGCATGCCCCGGGCGATCGCCGTGGTCCGGTTCCAGATCGCTGACGCCCGGTCCGCCGGAATATGCAACGACAGCCACGACATCCCGTCCCGGTCCCGGGTACATTCCATCCGCCGCTCCGCCACGCCCTTCACATGCCGGGCCTCAATCGACTCCGGATACAGCCGCTCCCGCCACGACCGCACCTTCCGCCGCAACCGCGCCGCCTGCAACCCACCCGCCAAACCATCAGGGCCCGCACCCGGAACATCCGGGCTCAAAAAATGCGCCTCCAAGGCTGCTGTCGCGGCAGGATCCAGACCGGTGGTTTCGTCCACCAGGACCCTGGCGTTCTGCCACGACACGCCGGCCTGCAAGGCAGCCAGCGCCGCCGGCAACGACCCCGTCAACGCATGTGCTTCACCGATCAGGGCACCGGCGGCGCGTTCACCGATCGTCAGGACGCAGGCAACCTCAGCCACCGTAGCCATCTCCCGGCCCTTCACCCACTCCGGGCCGGACGCCGGGTCCTGCATCGCCGCCACAGCGCTGACGTGGCCGTCCACCAGGCGCACCTTCACCGCGGCCGTGGCGGCCTCAAGACGTGCGATCACCGCCAGCCCGTCCAGGCACGCATCAGCACACTCCTGCAACGGATCACCACCCGCCCGATCAGCAGAATCAATGGCGGCGTCCGATCGGGTGTTACCAGCGACAACACCGGCAAGCTCGTTCACGAAACCAGCCACCGACGCAACAGCAACCGCAACCGAGGCCATGCCCTCCACGCCCCGGAACTCCCCCCCTGCGACTGTTTCGCTTTCCATGAACCAAGCATGCCAAGGGGGTCCGACATTTCTTCCCGGCAAGCACGCCAGGCCCAAAACCCCGCCCGAGAGTTGGTCAATCCCCCGAACTCAACCTTTCGTTTTGGGGTTGCAGGCCTCGCTCCGGTACCCTATTCAGGTTGGTGACGTGTCCGAGCGGCCGAAGGTGCAACACTCGAAATGTTGTTTGGTGTAAAAGCCAACGTGGGTTCAAATCCCACCGTCACCGCCACGTAGCAAGGCCCTGGTTCCCTTGAAAGATAAGGAACCAGGGCCTTTCGCTTTGCCCGAACTATTGGAACACAGGTGGCGCAGACGTCGCCCACGGCCTCAGCCCCCTTTCGGGCCGGTGCCTGAAAGGCCCGCCCCGGTTTTGGGCGCCGTCACATATTCCGGTGTTTCCAGGCTGGCTACCATGATGTGACCGGACAGAGCCGTCCGGTGCGAGTACAGCAAAAGGAAGCCCATGGCCACGGTTACGGTGGACGATATCCTCTCGGATCTACCCCTCGGTTTCGCCAGCCTCATCGTCCGCCCCGGTCATCCCGCGTCCGGGATTGAGCGGTTCCTCATCGTCGACGCCGAAGACGACGCCCCCGGCGTGGCGGCCGCATTCGTACTGCTGGTCGGTGTCCGCGGCCGTTCAGCCTTGCCCGCCCTGCGCCGGCTGCTGAAGGGCAACCCGCCACTCGTTGTGGCAGTGAAGGGAACCCGGGAAGAACTTGCCGAGGCCGGGGAACTCCTGCAGGATGCAGGGACCGGCCTGCTCCTGGTTGATCCGGCCGCCGACTGGGACCGGCTCCTGTCCATCGCTAAAGACCGGCTCCAGCCCCGCAGCTACCAGCATGAAGTGCTGACGCTGCTGGAAGAGGACCTCTTCGCCATCGCCCAGACCACTGCCCGGCTCACCGCCAGCCACGTGGTCATCGAAGACGCCGCCAACAAGGTGCTGGCCTATTCCACCGTCTCCAACGACATTGATGAACTCCGCAAGGCTTCCATCCTGATGAGGCGGGGACCGCGGAAATACGAACTGCTGCTCAAGGACCTTGGCGCCTACCGCGAACTGCACGGCACCCGCCTGCCGGTCCGGGTTCCGGCCCGTCCCCAGGACGGGCTGCGCGAAAGGGTTGCCATCACCCTCTTCGCCGGCGACCGGATCATGGGCTACATCTGGCTCCAGGAAACCGGAGCCGGGTTCGGCCCGGACGTCGACCATGTCCTGAAAGGGTCTGCCGCACGCACCGCGGCCGAGCTGATCCGGTACCGCAACCAGCAGTCGGTGCACATGCGGGAAGACCGGGTGTCCCGGATCCTGTCGGGCCCGGCGGAAGCCGCTGCCAGCGCATACAGCGAAAAGATCCCCGCGGAGCGTCCGGCAGCGTTGATCCTGCTGGGCATGTCCCCAACCGGGGCGGAAGCCGACGACGCTGCGCTGAAACACGGCGAACTCGCGAACCTGGCATCAATCCACGCGGCGGCCTTCAAGGCCTCCGCCGTGGTGGGCCAGTTCAGGGGTGATACGGCGGTGATCGTCCCTGGCCTGCAGTCGCCGGCAGCCGGGCCCGCCCTGAGAAGCCTGGCCGAGGCCATCGTCAAGGATGCGCAAAAGCACCTGGGCCTCAGCCCGCAAGCGGCAGTGAGCCCGGTGGCGCCGGACCTGCTGTCCCTGCATTCGCTCACCCCTCTGACCCGAGCCCTCCTGGACTGTGCCGGCGCCTCGCCCGTCGCGGTGGCAACAGTGGATGAGTTTGAGGCCGACATGCTCTTCCGGGAGGCAGTGCGCACCTTTGCAGCTTCCCCGTTCAGGCACCGCAGCCTCTCACGCCTGCTCAGCGAAGACAGCGAACTTGCACAAACCCTGGCGGCGTACCTCGACGCTTCCCTCGACGTCACCCGGTGCGCCGCACGGATGGGGCTGCACAAGAACACCGTCTACTACCGCATCAGCAAGGCCTCGCGGGTAACAGGCCTCGATTTTGGCAACCCGCGGGACTCGCTCGTAGCAATGCTCCATCTCCAGGAATGGGCCAGTACACCCAAAGAAACCCGAGGCAGGAAATGACCGCAGCACTCCAGGCGCCGCCGCTGGCTCCGCTGCTCGACGATATCGTCCGCCAGCACAGGCCCCAGCTGGAAGCGGGCTCCGTCCCGGCAGGCATCCCCTTCCTGGCAACTGTCCCGTACAACAGGTTCGGGGTAGCCGTCGCCACCGTCGACGGACAGGTCTTCAGCTCGGGCGATGCCCACCTCCCGTTCTCCATCCAAAGCATTTCGAAGGTCTTTACGCTGGCCATGGCGTTGCAGGGAGACAGCTCAGGCACACTCTGGTCGCGCGTCCTGCGCGAACCCTCAGGCACATCCTTCAACTCACTGGTCCAGCTGGAGGCGGAGCATGGCATTCCCCGGAACCCATTCATCAACGCCGGTGCCCTGGTTGTCACCGACCACCTGATGGAGGACGCCCCCGACGCCGCCACCGCGCTGTTGCGGTTCCTTGCCGCGCAGGCAGGCAGCAGCAGGCCCTGCATTGACGAAGCGGCGGCGGCCGGCGAACTTGCAGGCAGCAGCCGCAACCTGGCACTGGCCCATTTCCTGCAGGACTTCGGCAACCTCCGGCATCCGGCGGCTTCCGTGGTGGAAAGCTACGTCCGCCAGTGCTCCATCATGATGACCTGCGCCGAACTTGCCACAGCCGGGCTCTTCCTTGCCAAGGGCGGCCAGGGCATCCGGAACCGCGTCCTCTCCCCCGCTGACGCCAAACGCATCGGTTCCATCATGCTCACCTGCGGCATGTACGACGCCGCCGGTGAGTTCGCCTACCGTGTGGGCCTGCCCGGCAAGAGCGGAGTGGGCGGGGGCATCCTGGTCATTGTTCCCGGCGAATGCAGCATCTGTGTGTGGAGCCCCCGGCTCGACGCCAAAGGCAACTCCCTTGCCGGAACCGCAGCCCTCGCCGACCTGTCCGACCGCACCGGGTGGTCGGTCTTCTAGCAACTCGGGCCAAATTGTTGAACAATCCTGATTTCTCGTGCATCCTTGAAAGACCACCAAAAGGAGACGGGAATCACTAATGGCCTTCATTGACCTCAACAGCGACGTCGGAGAGTCCTTTGGAAACTGGACCATGGGCGATGACGCGGCCATCTTCCGTTCGGTCTCCAGCGCCAATGTCGCATGCGGCTTCCACGCCGGGGACCCTTCCACGATCGCCCGGACCTGCCGGGACGCCGTAGCCGCGGGCATCAGCATCGGAGCGCATGTGGGTTACCGGGACCTCGCCGGCTTCGGCAGGCGGTTCATCGACTGCTCCCCCACTGAACTGGCCGATGATGTCCTCTACCAGCTCGGAGCCCTCGATGCGATCGCCCGTGCCGCCGGCGGCAGCATCCGCTACGTCAAGCCGCACGGCGCCCTCTACAACACGATCGTCAGCCACGAGGCCCAGGCCAAGGCGGTGGTCGACGCCGTCAAGGCCTTTGGCGGGGACCTGCCCCTCCTGCTGCTGCCGGGCTCCGTTGCCCTTGCGGCCGCGGAAGCCGCCGGCCTGCGGGGAGTGGCAGAAGCGTTCGCCGACCGTGCCTACAACCCTGACGGCACGCTTGTCTCCCGGCGTGAGGCAGGCGCCGTCCTGCACGACGAGGACGTGGTGGCCGCCAACATGGTCCGCCTTGCCACCGAAGGCATTATCGTCGCCCGGGACGGTTCCACCATCCGCACCTCCGCCGAAAGCATCTGCCTCCATGGCGACACGGAGGGTGCCGTGGCAATGGCAGCGGCCGTCCGCCGCGAACTTGAGGCGGCGGGCGTGGGAATCAGGAGCTTCGCGTGAGGCCAGACATCCGCTGGGCCGGGCCCCGGGCCCTGCTCGTGGAGCTCGATTCCCTCGAGTCGGTGCTGGCCTTCCACGCCCGGTTGCTGGCAGATCCTCCCGCGGGCCAGGTGGACGTCCTTGCCGCTGCACGGACGGTGCTGGCTGTTTTCGATTCCCGCGCCCACGCAGGCGCGGCCCGGAAGATCCTTGAAGAACTCGAGACAGGAGAGGCCTTCGCGACAGCGGCCCCGGAAGAGCCGGTGCGCATTGAGGTGGTGTACGACGGCGAAGACCTCGCCGAGGTGGGCCGGCTGACCGGACTGGGTGCCGACGGCGTCGTCGCCGCGCACACCGGGCAGGTGTGGACGGCCGCCTTTGGCGGTTTCGCTCCCGGCTTCGCCTACCTTGTGGGCGAACACGACGCACTGAATGTTCCGCGCCGCGGCACCCCGCGCACCGCGGTGCCCGCCGGCTCCGTGGCACTGGCGGGAAACTTCTCGGCCGTCTACCCCCGCCGCTCTCCCGGCGGCTGGCAGCTCGTGGGCCACACGTCCGCACGGATGTGGGACCTTGAACGGGAGCAGCCGGCACTGGTCCGGCCCGGAAACAGGGTGCAGTATGTGGCAGTCCGCGAACTCGTGGAGCTCACCGCCGAGGACCGGCAGCCGGCAAGCGCGGCTGCTGCACATGAACCGGTGCGCACCGGGCCTTCACTGGAAGTCATCTCGCCCGGTCCCCAGTCGCTGGTTCAGGACCTCGGCCGGCCGGGGCTGGGAGACCTGGGAGTTTCCCCCGCGGGTGCGGCGGACGCCAGGAGCGCCCGCCAGGCGAACCGGCTGGTGGGCAACCGTCCCGGTGACGCCGTCATTGAGACCGTCCTCGGGGGCCTGGAGGTGCGCGCTGGCGGCGAATTGACCGCCGCGCTGAGCGGAGCACCCGCGGCCGCCGAAGTCAGGGGCCGCACCGGCATCCGGCCGGTTCCAATGGACGCCCCATTCCCGCTCCACGACGGCGAGACCTTGCACCTCGAGGTTCCCGGAGCTGGGCTGCGGACCTACCTGGGGGTCCGCGGCGGAATTGACGTTCCCGCCGTGCTTGGCAGCCGCTCGACGGACCTGATGTCCGGCATCGGCCCCGCTCCCCTGGCTGCAGGAACCGTGCTGCCCGTCGGTGCCGTGGATACTGCCCGTGCGGTGGGCCAGCCGGAACCGTCCAGCCTGGCCGCTGATGTTGCTTCCGGGGGTTCAGGCCTGCCGGTCACCCTCCGCATCACCGCTGGCCCCCGGCATGACTGGTTCACCGATGATTCGCGCGCCGCCCTCACGGCGCAGGTATGGACGGTAACGGCTGAATCGAACCGGATCGGCCTCCGGCTGGAGCCCGGAGCTGCCGGATCCCGTCCGGAACCGTCGCCCGGTGTCGCGCTGCAGCGCTCCCGCACCGGGGAACTCCCCAGCGAAGGCGTCGTGGCCGGCTCACTGCAGGTGCCGCCGTCGGGCCTTCCCGTCCTGTTCCTCGCTGACCACCCCGTGACGGGCGGGTATCCGGTGATTGGCGCCGTCGTCCCCGAAGACCTGCCCGCTGCCGCGCAGCTTCCCCCGGGCACGGCAGTGCGTTTCGTGGAGGTCGATCCCGAAACGCTGCAGCCGGCTGCCCCCGTCCCCAGCACGTGAAAGAAGCAACCATGAAAAAAGTCCTGATCGCCAACCGCGGTGAGATCGCCGTACGGATCGTGCGGGCCTGCGCGGACGCCGGCCTCGAGTCGGTCGCCCTGTACTCGGACCCGGACGCCGACGCCCTGCACGTCCGCCTCAGCGACGAAGCCTACGCGCTGGACGGCTCGGCAAGCTCCGACACCTATCTGAACATCGGGAAGATCCTGGACATCGCGGCCCGCTCCGGCGCGGACTCCGTCCATCCCGGCTACGGCTTCCTGTCCGAGAACGCGGACTTCGCGCAGGCGGTGCTCGACGCCGGACTTACCTGGGTGGGCCCCTCACCCGAGGCCATCCGGAGCCTTGGCAACAAGGTCACCGCCCGCGAGATCGCCGTCCGCGCCGGCGCGCCCCTGGTCCCCGGCTCGGACGGACCCGTGGCCGACGCCGAGGAAGTCCGGGCGTTCGCCGCCGAATACGGCGTCCCTGTGGCGATCAAGGCCGCCTTTGGCGGCGGCGGCAGGGGCCTTAAGATTGCCTACCGGACCGAGGATATCGAGGACGCTTTCGACTCCGCCGTCCGGGAAGCCACCGTCGCGTTCGGCCGCGGTGAATGCTTCGTGGAGCGGTTCCTCGACAAACCGCGGCACGTCGAGGCGCAGGTCCTGGCCGACACACACGGCAACGTTGTGGTGGTGGGCACCCGCGACTGCTCACTCCAGCGCCGTAACCAAAAACTTGTGGAAGAGGCGCCGGCCCCGTTCCTGACCCCCGAACAGCGCAGCCGCATCCACGAGTCCGCCCGCGCGATCTGCCGGGAGGCCGGCTATACCGGCGCCGGAACCGTGGAATACCTGGTGGCCCCGGACGGCGTCATCTCCTTCCTCGAAGTGAACACCCGCCTGCAGGTCGAGCACCCGGTAACTGAAGCGACGTCCGGGCTGGACCTGGTCCGCGAGCAGTTCCGGATCGCCGCCGGGCTGCCGGTATCGGTCACCGAAGACCCCGCCCCGTCCGGCCACGCCATCGAGTTCCGGCTCAACGCCGAAGACGCCGGCCGCGGGTTCCTGCCCTCCCCCGGCACCGTCGAGGTGTTCGAGGCTCCCACCGGAGCCGGCATCAGGGTGGACTCGGGAGTCCGCTCCGGCTCCGTCATCCCCGCCGAATACGATTCCCTGATCGCCAAACTCATCGTCCACGGGGAGGACCGCCAGCAGGCGCTCCGCCGTGCGCGCGCCGCCCTGGACGAACTGCGGATCGAGGGCGTCCCCACGGTGGTGCCCTTCCACCGTGCCGTGGTGCGTGAGCCCGCCTTCACGGCTGCAGACAAGCTGGGCGTGTACACCACCTGGATCGAGACGGAGTTCGCCGCACCCCTGGAAGCAGCACTGTCCAGCGGAACCGCCGGACCCCTGGCAAGGCGCGAAACCCTGACCGTCGAGATCGACGGCAGGGCCGTCCAGCTCGGACTGCCTGCCCAGGTCTTCAACGCCCTGATGCACGGTGGTACTGCGGGCGCGCCGTCCCCGGCCGGAGGTGCCCCGGAAGCGGACGGCAGGATCACTGCCCCGATGGGCGGGAACCTGGTCAAGTGGGTGGCAGACGACGGCGCACCCATCGCCGCCGGGGAGCCGGTTGCGGTCCTGGAAGCGATGAAGATGGAAACCGTGGTGGTTTCATCCGGCGCCGGTACCTTCCACCGCGGCGGACAAGAACCCGGTGCCGCTGTTGCGCGCGGTGAAGTGCTGGGCACCGTCAGCTAGCATTCTTAGTCGACGACAGGGGGAAACGCCATGAGCATGGCAACGGATGAGGCGGCAGTGGAAGGCGCAGCAGAACACGCCCACACCACAACCTGGATTGCGTCAGTACTGAGGGGCCGGATCGCGGCCGGTGAACTGACGCCCGGGTCGAAGCTGTCCGAAGAAGCCCTCTCGCGCGCCCTTGGCGTCTCGCGCAACACCCTGCGGCAGGCGTTCACCAGCCTTGCCGAAGAGTCGATAGTGCGGCGCATCCCCAACCGGGGCGTCTTTGTGGCGTCCCCCGGGGTGGACGAGGTACGGGAAATCTACCGGGTCCGGCGCACCATTGAGCCTGCAGCCGTGCTGTGGAGCTCTCCCTCCAAAGAGGTGCTGGACACCATGGAGGCTATTGTCCAGCGGGCAATGGCTGCCCGCGAGGCAGGCTCAGTGGCGGAGATGGCCGACGCCAACCAGGCCTTCCACCGCGAGGTGGTCGGCCTGACCGGCAGCGAAACGCTGCGCAGGCTGATGGACCGGGTCCTGGCTGAGATGAGGTTGGTCTTCCATGCCATGTCCTCCGCGCCCGACTTCCACAGCCACTACGTTGACCGCAACGTCCTGCTGGTTAAACGGCTGCGGGCAGGCGAAAACGCCCAGGCCGCAGCAGAGCTGCGTGAATACCTGGACGCCGCCGAGGCCGAACTGCTGGGACACCTGGCCGGTCTGGCCACCGCCCGGAACTGAACTTGCCCGCTTAAACGGCCTGGTGCCCGCTCCCTTTGGGGCGGGCACCAGACCGTTTTTAAGGGGCTTATGGGACGAGGTAGTCGCTGTCCCGTGCGTCGGTGATCAGCATGTGTCCGGGCGCGTGGCCTATGGCCAGCGGCGGGCGCGACTCCATCACCGCGGCCTGGGGCGTGACCCCGCAGGCCCAGAAGACCGGGATATGCCCGTCGGGGATCCGGACGGGGTCGCCGAAGTCGGGGCGGCCAAGGTCAGTGATGCCAAGCTCCTGCGGGTTGCCCACATGCACGGGCGCGCCATGCACTGCCGGGTAGCGGGAGGTGATGCGGACAGCGTCGGCAACCTGCCCGGCGGGGACCGGCCGCATGGAGACCACCATGGGTCCGGCCATCATCCCGGCCGGGGCGCACGGGCGATTGGTCCGGTACATGGGCACGTTCACGCCCTGGTCGATGTGGGCGATGGCGATCCCGCCGTCCTGCAGGGCTGCTTCGAACGTGAATGAGCAGCCGATCAGGAAGGTTACGAGGTCCTCGCGCCAGTAGCCGGTGATGTCCGTGGGTTCATCCACCTTCGCGCCATCCCGGTAAACCGTGTATTTGGGAACATCGGTGCGGATGTCGCCGCCGGCCAGCAGCGGACCGGTGGTTTCCCCCGGCTCCAGGACCCCGAGGATGGGGCAGGGCTTCGGGTTGCGCTGGGCGAACAGCAGGAAATCGAACGCGTACTCCCGTGGAATGGCCAGGACGTTGGCCTGGGCGAATCCGCGGGACCAGCCGGCGGTGGGCTCCACGAGCCCGCCGCGGAACGCTTCGCGTGCGGCGGCGGGCGTGGTGGCAGCCTTGGCGCTCATGCCCACAGCTTTGCCAGACCCATGAGGGAGTTCCAGCCAAGGAACAGCGTGAGCAGCCAGGTGACGAAACCGGCGATGAGCAGCCATTTGGGATAGACGTAACCGTGCATCAGGTCGCGCCGGCGCCAGGCAACCCACAACAGGACCGCGAAGCCCACCGGAAGGATCAGGCCGTTGAAGGCACCCGCGAAGATCAGCAGCTGCTGCGGCGCCTGGCCCAGGAACACGTAGACGATGGCGCAGCCGGCGATAAAGGCGACGGTGATCAGGTTGCGCTTGCGTTCGGGTGTTTTGGAGGAGGTGACGAAGGAGACGGAGGTAAAGGCGGCGCCGATGACGGAGGTGACGGCAGCTGCCCAGAGGACAATGCCGAACATCCTGGTGCCGATTTCCCCGGCCGCAGCACCGAACGCCTCTGCCGCCATGTTGTTGCTGGAAAGAACCGTGCCCCCGGCCACCACGCCAAGGATCGCCAGGAAGAGCAGGACACGCATGAGGCCGGTGACAACGATGCCGAGGATGGAGCTGCGGGTGATCTGCTGGACGTGGGTGATGCCGGTGGCGCCGGAGTCCAGCATGCGGTGGGCACCGGCGTAGGTGATGTAGCCGCCCACGGTCCCGCCCACCAGCGTAGTGATAATCAGGAAGTCAACGGTCTCGGGCAGGAACGTGTTCTTCAGTGCCTCACCGACGGGAGGGGCGGCAACGATGGCCACGTAGATCATGAGCAGGATCATGACGGCACCCAGCAGCACCACAATCCGGTCCAGCGCCATGCCCGCCTTCTTGCTCAGGAAGATCAGGATGGCGACGATGGCGGACACGGTGCCGCCCACCTTCGGATCCACGCCAAGCATCGCATTGGCACCCAGGCCGGTGCCGGCGATGTTGCCGATGTTGAACACGATTCCGCCGAGGAAAACCAGTGCCGCCAGGAACCAGCCGACGCCGGGAATCACCTTGTTGCCGAGTTCCTGGGCGCGCAGCCCGGTGACGCCGATGACGCGCCACACGTTCATCTGGACGGCAATATCGATCAGGATCGACGCCAGGATGGCGAAGGCAAAGGCAGCGCCGATCTGCACAGTGAAGACAGTGGTCTGCGTGATGAAGCCCGGCCCGATGGCGCTGGTGGCCATCAGGAACATGGCCCCCATCAGGGCCGTGCGCCGGGCAGAGGCGCTCAGGGTTATTTTTGTGCCGGTCTCAGCCATGGGTCCATCCATTGTTCAGGGTGACTGGAGTCACATTGATCATCCCCATTGACGATACAGGTTGTTGAACAATCTGCGCAAGGTATTGTTCAACAACTCTTTCCGGGATACCCCGCCCTTCAACGCAACAAGGCCGGCACCCACTGGGCGCCGGCCTTGCCGTCACAGAAATACTGCCGGCGGCTAGAGCTTGTCTGTCCGGTCCTCGCCGCCCTTGTGGCCAGCCCCGCGCAGGTTTTCCTGGACCTTGCCGAAAAGGTCCTTGATGGTGGACTCCGCATTGCTGATGACGTCCACCGGCACGTAGACGTCATGCGTAAGCGGCAGGTCGTATTCGTCCTTCAGATGGGTGCCGTTTCCTACCCCCTGCAGGGACAGGTAGACCATCGCCTCGGTCCGGGCGATACCGGCGAGCTTCCCGAAGACCACCGTGAACTCGTTGGGCTGGAAGCTGACGGTCTGGCCGATGTGGCTCCGGCCAAGTTCACCCGCGGGAACAACCTTTTCTGACTGGCTTCCGGTGTAGTCCATGAACTTCTCCTTAGATCGCCGACTCATACGCTGGCAGTCTAACGCCGCCCGTCCCGACGGACCTACCGCCGGCTGGAGGGCTGCACAAGCGGCCTCCGGCCGCGGTGGTCAGTCCTCCATTGAAGCCGCCTGGGCCGCACCGGTTTGATGGCACTGACCGCACACAGCACCCCCAGCAAAGGAACAACCGTGATTTCAATGGCGAACCGCGTCACCAGCCCTGCCCGCTGGGACGACGTGGAGATCGGCGACCCCGTGGACGTACGAAGGAACGGAACCAGCATCCACGCCGGAACGGTGGACTCGCGCACCGCGGACGGCACGGTGGTGTGGGTGGTGGCGCCGTCGGACGGGCGCCGCATGTTCCACATCGCCGACGGCTATGACCTGGCCGGACCACCGCCCGCGCCGGGCAGTTGACGGACCACCGGCCAGAGCCTGCAAGACTGGGTACCGACCAGTACGGCCCAAGCCAGGAGACCGCCATGACCCCGCAGTCCCACCCCGCGCCCCATCCCGCCCGCATCACCGAACTGTTGGGCATTGACGTGCCAGTGGTCCTGGGCCCGTTCGGCGGGGTTTCGTCGGTGCAGCTCACGGCGGCCGTGTCCGACGGCGGCGGGCTGGGTTCCTACGGCCTGTACGGGTACGACGGTGGTGCCATCCACCGGACGGCAGCGGAGCTGCGCGCCGCCACAGCCAAGCCCTTCGCCCTCAACCTGTGGGTGCCGACGGGTGACGAGGCCACATCCGTGCCACAGGCGGACTTCGACCGCTACACGGAAACGCTGAAGCCCTACTTCGAGGAGCTTGGACTCCCCCTTCCAGCAATGCCCGTGCGCTACATGCCTGACTACGCCGAGCAGGTGGAGGCAACGCTGGAAGCCCGTCCCGCCGTCGCCAGCTTTGTCTTCGGCGTGCCCGCGCCCGAGGTGGTGGAAGGGGCACACCGGCGCGGCATCAAGGTCCTGGGAACGGCCACAACCGTGGAGGAAGCCGTGGCGCTCGAGGCCGGGGGCGTGGACGCCGTCGTAGCCAGCGGATCCGAATCCGGCGGGCACCGGGTCTCCTTCCTCAAGCCGGCAGAGGATTCGCTCGTGGGCACGTTCTCGCTCGTCCCGCAGGTGGCCGACGCGGTCCGTGTCCCGGTCATCGCCGCGGGCGGGATCGCGGACCGGCGGGGGTTTGCCGCCGCCCTGGCCCTGGGCGCCGGGGCGGTGCAGGTGGGGACTGCCTTCCTGGCAACGCGGGAGTCAGCTGCCGCGCCCGCCTACCGGTCCCTGCTGCACAGCCCTGGCGCCCGCCACACCGTACTGACCCGCGCGCTCAGTGGCAGGCTTGCCCGCGGTATTCCCAACCGTGTGGTCCGGGACCTCACCGGTTCACCCGGCATTGCTCCGTTCCCCGTGCAGAACTGGCTGACCGGCCGGTTCCGCCCCGAGGCCGCCGCACGCGGAAACACGGAGCTGATGTCCCTGTGGGCGGGCCAGTCCGCTCCCCTGCTCCGGCACCAGACAGCGGAGGACGTCCTGGCCGAACTCCTGGCCGGAGCCTGAATCCAGCGTTCGTACCGGCCTGCGCACTGAAGCTGAGGTTCGGTGCGCGGGAGCAGTCCCCGCGCACCGAACCCGGTGGTCGCGGTGCCACACCGTCGGCGATGACGCCCATCCGGTTCAGGGTGCGGGACGAACCACCGGTAGAATCCGGACGGGCAAAACCAGCCCGGACCCCCACAAACCGGCACCACGCAGTACCAGCCAGGACACCGCAAGAGGAGGACCCCGTGCCACGGCACCGGCAGCGCACGCCGTTCCACCTCCTCCGGTCCTCCGCCCTGGCCGCTGTCATCCTCAGCCTCGCCGCCGGCGCCCACACCGCAGGCGGCGGCCAGCTGCCCGCCCCGTCAATCATGCTGGCCGTCCTGGCGCTGACAGCCCTCGTCAGCACCGCCGTAACCCGGCTGCGCCTGAACCTTCCCGCTATCGGCGCGCTGCTTGGTGCCGGGCAGCTGGTGCTGCACGAGTTCTTCACCCTCTTCAGCACCCCCGCGTTGCCCGTTGGTACGCGTCCCGGGCCCTCCGGCCACCAGCACGGAGTTGCAGTCCTTCCGGAACTCATGGCGGTGCACGGACACATGCCCGCGGACTCCGGTTCCGCTCCTGCCATGCTGGCCGCCCACGCCCTGGCCACCCTCGGCTGCGCCCTGCTGCTGGCCAAGGGTGAGGCCGCCCTGTGGACCCTTGCCGCCTGGCTGAGGCCACTGGCCGGGCTTCCCCGGCCGGCGGCTCCCGACGCCGTTCCCCCGCTTTACGCTGCTTTCCCGCCTCCCGCCGTGCACCGGCGTCCATGGCGGAACCTCCGGCAAGACAGCCGACGCGGCCCGCCTTCCGCCGTCGCGCTTTCCTTCTAACGGCTTTCCTTCCAACACGGACCGGACCCCATCCGGCCCCCAAAACACTTCCGCGCGCCCGAAACCGGGCGTGTGCCAGAAAGGCAACCCATGATTACCTCCTTCCTTCGCCGTTCCCTGACCACTGCCGCAGCAACCGGCGGAGCAGCAGCGCTCCTGCTTGCAGGGGCCGGAGGCGCCGCCGCTCACGTCGGCGTCACCCCCGACAAGACCGATGCCAACTCCTACGCCCTGCTTACCTTCGGGATCCCGCACGGCTGCGAGGAATCGGGCACCACCAAGGTGGCCATCACCCTTCCCGCGGAACTCAACGACGCGCAGCCAACGGTCAACCCGAACTGGACCGTGGAAAAGGTCACCGAGCAGCTGCCGGAGCCCCGGAAGCTCGCGGACGGCTCGTCCATCACCAAGCGGACCAGCAAGATCGTCTACACCGCCAAACAGCCCCTCCCGCACGAACTCCGCGACGCCCTGGTGCTGTCCGTGAAGCTCCCCGACGCCGCCGGGACAACACTGCATTTCCCCACCCTCCAGACCTGTGAGACCGGCCAGACCGACTGGTCGCAGGTCGCGAAGGACGGCGAGGACCCGCACTCCCTGGAAGCACCGGCGCCGTCCTTCACCGTGACGGCAGCGGCAGGCTCCGGGCACGGCGCTACTGCCTCCACACCGCACTCCGCCGGGCATGCGACGGAAGGCACGGAGCAGGCCGCAGCAGTGGCCGACAGCGGCGCCGGGCCCCGCAGCTGGGC